>NZ_CP043762.1:0-300000 GCF_008386395.1 Paenibacillus sp. 37
AATTCCAAGTGTGTCTGTAAGTATGGGGGCGATGAAGGATACGGGCATGCCTGTCAATCTAACCCTGGCGGGTGCAGCTTATACCGACAATGACCTGCTCCGATATGCATATTCCTATGAACAGGCATCGCACAACCCGTCCGATTGCAACCCGTACGCCTCCGCTGCAAGATGAGACTATTTCATACCATCCTAAAACATCAATTACTCCTGCAAAGCGGCTCGAGAAAGATACTCCTGTAATAATGTAATAACATAAAATGCTGCAATCAAAGAGTAAGCTCTTGTCTTAAGCGGATCCGTCACCGATCAGAGTACGATTACTGAACTTCGTGTTTATGTCAATGGCATTCGTGTAGGGCCGAAGCATATATACCTAATTGGTTATCCACACTCTCAACTGCAAAATATAAACAACCTGGTGCCTTTAAGGCAGATACAATACATGTTTTTGCCCTGGCCAAAGATATTTCATGGAAATACCTCTGCTCAAATTACCTCTTTGGATTTAGCACCTTGAGATACTGACACCTATTAACTTGGTAATTGAAATAAACAGGGAGAGAAACCGGTAACTATCTGGCCCCCCCTGTTTAATTTATCCCTCTTCCAAAAACCTCTCTAACGTAAACCAAAAAAACAACACCATCGTCCGTATACAGCAGCCGCAGGATTGGCCATGATCATTTACAATCTGCTTGACGATAGCCAGTCCCAGGCCTGAGCCAGACACGTTCCGACTTCTGCCCTCTGCAACTTGATAAATTTGGTCCCATATCCGCTGCAAGTGTTCAACCGATATCGAATTGCCAGGGCTCCATATAATCCCTCTTAATTGTGCTTTGGGCGGAAACAAGCGTCCGCCATCTCCTATCTATTGATCATATCGGTTCCGTGGAACCCCATCCGGTCATCCTTGCCTTTAATTATATAGAAATATGGCGATTGGCGGGAAGGACGCAGGTTCTGGGTTTCGGGCTTGCAGGCAATGTCATTAAGATAAGGAACAGGCCCAGAATGAATGAATCACAAGAGCAGGCCATCCAAAAGATGGCTTGTTTTTTTGCGTAAAAAAATCTTGACAAGTTCGTAGAAATATGTGGCGAAGCCCCTTGAAACAAAAGGAGGCTACGCCAATGAATTTGTACGCTATTTCGCTAAAAGATAAGTTGACATCCCTCATACGAGAAATGTCACTCACGCCCGCGCTTTATGTTAGGAACCCGGAAACTGATTTTACTCGGAAGAAAAAGCTACCTTTTGAAACGGTCATGCATCTTCTCATCTCTATGGGAGGAAACAGCTTATACAAGGAACTTCTGGAATCACAAGGCTATGACGTCAACACGGCAACTACTTCTGCGTTTGTTCAGCAACGGAATAAAATTCTCCCATCTGCCGTGGAATTCTTGTTTCACAACTTTACGCAATCGGTTACCGAACTCAAGAACTACCGTGGTTATCGTTTACTTGCCATGGATGGCTCGGATTTGCACATTCCAACGGACCCCGCAGACCCAAACACCTATTTTCAAAATGCGCCCGGTAGCAAAGGCTACAACCTGCTGCGCTTGAACGCAGCCTATGATTTATGTAACCGACTATATGTGGATGCGGTCATTCAACCGCGAAGGTTGTGCAACGAGGGAAGAGCGCTCGCCACGATGGTGGATCGTTCTCCCATTCAGGGGAAAACCATTGTCATTGCTGACCGTGGCTATGAAAGCTACAATAATTTCGCACATTTAGAACGCAAAGGATGGGGCTATGTCATTCGGGTAAAGGATCTGGATTCAAGAGGAATTCTTTCCGGTTTACACTTGCCCTACAGCGGAGAATTTGATACAGACGTTCATTTGACACTCACCAAAAAGCAAACCAAAGAGGTAAAGGCAGAGCCCGAGAAATATAAGTTCGTCCCAGCCACCTCTACCTTTGACTTTTTAGATTTGCAAGACCATCTGTTTTACCCGATTTCCTTTTGGGTTGTTCTTTTTGTTCTGCCGACTGGCGGTTACGAGACGATCATCACCAATCTGCCAACTGCTGAATTCCCGCCAGATGAAATTAAATCGATTTACAACAAGCGGTGGGGAATTGAAACGTCATTCAGGGCACTAAAATACACCGTCGGTCTGACCCATTTTCATGCCAAAAAGCAAGAGTCCCTCGTCCAAGAGATCTTCGCAAGAATGATTCTGTACAATTTTGCTGAAATGGTGACCTCGCACGTCATCATCTCGCAAATGGATAAACAGCACCCGTACCAAATAAACTTTACAGTTGCTGTTCATGTGTGCAGACACTTCCTACGCTCCAAGGACAATGAACCCCCGCCCGATGTTGAAGCACTGATTCGCAAGAATATTTTGTCGATTCGACTAAAGCGACCAGGTCAGGAGAATACGCGCAAAATCCGTGGGAAATCAGTGGTTAGCTTCGTATACAGAGTAGCATAATGGATGCCATATGAACATTTTTTTAAGGGATATTTCCTCCGCTTTGTTTGCTGTACCCTTTTCGTATTTGGACAAAAAAAAGAAACGGCACAGGACTTTTCCCATATCGTTTCAGATTTCATTTTATTCTCCGTCTTGTCTTTGAGTTAAACTTAATGACATTGGATATCATCTTCTAAGATAAACAGGAGTTTTGTTCATTTTAATCTTTAAACATTTAATTAAATTTTGTTGATGTGATTTGAACTTCTAAGAAAAGGAAAAGTGAATCTCCTGTAAATGTCTTTACTAAATCATAAAATTCTTCTTTAGTAACCTCTTTTTCTCCATTTACCATAGCCTCATATAAACACCAGCGATCTTTATATAAGAGTCCTGAACTTTCATAACCATTCCGCTCATAAAACTTTTTCCTTGTTAACCTTTGCACAAAATTAATTGCACTTTCATCAATAACTTCTATATTGAGTATTATTTGGTTTTTTGAGTATTTATCTTTAATTTGAGATAGTACCAGGCTACCATAGCCTTTTGACCTAACATTACCATCTATCGCCAAATACAGAACATATGTTAAATTTTTATGGGTAATTAAATAAGTAAACCCTACAAAAATATCCTTATCGTAAATAGCAAGAAAATCTACATAATTTAGATTTGCTTTATAGAATAACAAATCCATAGGATGCCGTTCAACTTCAGGAAAAGATCCATAATATAAATCTTTTACTTTCTCGATGTCTTTTGAGTTTTTATTTATTGATTCTAATAATAGTTCCATACTATCAAATCCTTTATTTTTTTTTTACATAAAAAAACTATATTCTTTAAGTTTTAGGAATTCAGCCCTTCCATGTTCCCCATTTGTTTTAGCCAGCCACCGCCAATATTGCAACTGTAATTAAACATAATTGGATCAGTTTCTATTCACCAAGTATATCTACCATTTTTCCAAACATAAAAACTTGGATAACAACTCCGAAAATTGAGCTGATTGTAATAATAGCCCGAATCTCCTTCGGCGTGAAGCCAAATTTATGATCAGAAAATAGACTAAAACAGTTTCATATGCTGGTAAACCGAAAGCAAGTACAAATACAATGATTAAGGCAGTAAAGTAACGTGGATTAAGTGATCTTTTGAAATCGCCTATAAAGTTTGTTTGCTTTGTATTAGCAGAAAATTCTGCAATCTATTCCTTTGTTAGCGGCTCTTTTAAAATAAATATGGATGAGTTGCATACTAAAAAGGCAATACCTGCCGCAAAGAAAAAGGCATACCTATACCGTATTCTGCAATAAAGCCACCGATGGCAGGTCCGATAATAAAGCCAGTACTATTGGCGGGAGAGATATAGCCTATCGCTTTTGACCGTTTCTGAACAGATGTAATATCTGCAACATATGCAGTAACACCCGGCATAATAATGGTGGCACTATTTCCGCCTAGAATCTTTGGAAAAGTGCTTCATAAAAACGACGAACTTATTCTTAATTGGTTTCAACTGACATGATTGTCTTTCCACTCATGAAAAATTAAAACTACAATTTCTGTCTTCTCTATTCTTTAAAATGAATATGATTCTCCGTCATCAGGTACTAAAACATTCGAGGAGATTCCTTTTTCACTAATAAAGCTTTTTAATTCTTCTTTTGATAATGTCCAATGATTGACAGCTTCCATATGGACAGAAATGATTTTTGCATCTGGAGCAGCTTTATAAACTTCATAAATGTCATCTTTCCCCATAATTAGAGAACCACCTTCAGAAAGTTGAACATCCCCGCCGTTGACTACAATTACTTCTGGTTTGTGTGTTTCAATTACTTCCTGAACAGCTTCATACCAAACAGTATCTCCAGCAACATATAAAGTTTTCTCATTTGAGTGTTTGAAGACTACGCCGCACACTAGACCAGTACCCTTTAGGATTTCGCCTCTTCCATGCTCACCTTTTGTTTTAATTAATTGGATTCCTTCAAAGACTGTATTCTCTTGTAAAACCTCAACATTTTGGAAGCCTGCATTTCGAATTTCAGTCGCATCTTCTTCATTTTGGGAAAGTATTTTAATCTCTTTGGGCAGCGCTTCTTTAGCAGCATCATCCCAGTGGTCATAATGTAGATGAGTGACAATAACAGCATCAACATTATGAATGATATCGTCAATGGATATTGGTAAACTAACTAAAGGATTATTTGAGTTGTTTTGTCTTAATGAAGGGAAAGGCGGGTAAGTGCCTTTTTCTGATAACATTGGATCAATTAAAAATTTCTTTCCCGCATATTCAACGACAATTGTTGCATTACGAATTTGATGTATATTCATATATATTAACCCCCTTTATATTTTAAATTTCATCTGAACAATGTATATTCTACACTATGGACACATAACATATACATAGATTAAGTAAAGTCTTTTGGCGGTTTGACTTTATTTATGAAAGGAGTTAAATAAATGTTACATAACACATATATGCATATCTTGAAGAAACTAACTAAGAACAGTCGGATTACAATGAAAGATTTGGGTGAAAAAGTCCATTTGACTGGACCGGCTACTTCAGCTAGAGTGGCAAAATTAGAGGACAATGGGTTGAGGGGTATACCATTAAAGTGAATCAAGTAAAAATGGGGTATATTGTAACGCAATTATACATATTTATACGAAAAGCACGAATCATCAACCTTATCTGTCGTTTATAAAAAAACAAGTTCAATTCGTCATAAACAACTACAAAGTCAGTGGAGAAAATTGTTACCTTCTCGAATGCAAATTCCCAGGCAATGAAATATTAGATGAATTCTTGACAGGTTTGAGCAATTTGGTGAGCTACAAATTATCCATTGTTATTAACAAATAGTATCAATAAACATGCGACATTGTGAAGGAATACAGTTAAACAAACGGAGGCATTAATCCAAGAAAGAACGATGCCTTTTAAGTTGAAGTTACTTATTGAATGTAGTGTATTGTTTAGAGGAAATCAAAGATCGGTCACTTAAAGAAAAATCCCTTTTTAATAGACTTAGAAAAGGTTCTTATTATTCAAGAAAAGCCTTCGTTACTTCCTTAAGATAGAGTTTACATCAGTTATCCTTTCAACCTTAATTGCAACTAGTTCTTTGTGGTAATAATTTAAAAAGCTACTTATGGTCTTTTTACCTTAAAAATCATAAAGAAACCCTTAAAGGCATTGTTCCCCTCCCTATTAGCGTTAGATTTCCTCTTTAACTTTTGTACCCATTACAAAAATGTCATCTTCACTCACACCAATTCTCGGCTCCAAGGCTCATGGCATGATCTAAGAATGCCTTGAACTTGATTTCTTATTACAGACGAAATCAAGATTCGGCGTTCTTCGCGTTCTTCACGCTTTATTAATAATAACGAAAGAGACCCTTCAAGGGTCTCTTTCCATACAAATTCAAATTACTTATGATTTTTTAGTGACTTTTATTGATTTTGATATGCGAGACCATATCATAACCGGAATCACTAGCAGTGAAAGTACACCTCCAATGTATGAAAGTAAGGCGAAACTAGAATGTGCTACCACCATACCTGATAGTACTCCTCCTAATGCCCCGGCTATTCCAACAAACACATCAATCATTCCTTGTATTTTTGCGCGATCAGTTGGATTGGTCGAATCAACAATAATTGCAGTTCCACTAATTAAACCGATATTCCACCCAATACCTAACAAAGCAAGAGCAGTGATTAGTAATAACATTGAATCCGCAGGAGCTGTAGCTGCAACAATGCCTGCAAGTAATAAAATAGCTGCTGAGACCATCGACATACGTAAACGACCTATCCTGTCTACTAGAATACCTGTTATTAGAGAAGGAAAATACATTGAACCAATGTGGATACCAATGACTAATCCTACGTCATTTAGGTTATGTCCATGATGTTTCATGTGAATCGGTGTCATTGTCATAATTGCAACCATAACGATTTGAGTTAGAATCATGATTGTTGCGCCTACAACTAGTGCTCTATGATTTGTCGCAATTAAAGTTCTGTTCTCTACCATTTTGTAATGAACAGACTCTTTAATTAGACTTTTAGCTAAAAATAAAGGGTCGGGATTCAAAAAAATTAATATAACCAAGCCCGCTAAAATAAATGCCACTGAAGCTAATACAAATAATCCTGAAAGTGGGGGTAGGCCGATTACCGTTGCAAATTTTCCTGTAGCGTCTACCATATTTGGCCCAGCAACAGCACCAAAAGTTGTCGAAACCATAGAGATACTAATGGCTTTTGCTCGCTGGTTAGGATTAGCCAAGTCTGTTCCTGCATAACGTGCCTGTAGGTTAGCGGCTGTACCGAATCCGTAAATCACTAGTGAGATAAACAAAAGAAATATACTATTATGCACCGTAGCCACTATAACCCCAATAGCTCCAAATCCTCCTGTTAAAAATCCACCTGCAAGGCCAATTCGACGACCATAACGTTGTGAAAATCGCCCGATTATAAATGCAGCTACAGCCGACCCGAGTGTTAATAACGCGGATGGAATACCCGCTAAACTCTCTGTACCTAACATATCCTGAGCCAGCAGTGCTCCAACTGTTACCCCCGCTGCCAGTCCAGCACCCCCAAAAATTTGAGATAACACGACTACAAATAGTGACCTTTTATATAAGCGTTTTTTTAATTCATAATGTTCCGCATGACTTTGAGTATTGTTGGTCAACAACGAAACCCCCTCTTTATTTTGTTAATACTGTACTTGTCAATAATTGCTTCAAGTATTTGTAAATTCAAAGAGCTGATAATATCCCTATGCCACTTCTCTCCATTGGTCCAGTGTCGATATCTCTTTCCAGTTCAAAAAAAGCACTTCTTTGTGCAAAAATCAGATTATTAATGATTGCTTACATAGTTGATTGGTTGACTAGGATAATATTATAGTGCATAAGGCTGCCCCTAACGCGATGATTGTTTAAGTTCACATGGAAGCAGTAAATCACTGGACCTTGTCAAGAGCAGAGTTAAAAAGCTTCCTAAATGAAAAAGGGATTACTTCTAATGTATTAGTGCCGGATGGTGGCGAATCTTATACATTCTAACCTATAAGCATTACTGTTCACCTATAAATTCAAATAACAGCAACCGAAGGTTCCGGCTGCTGTTATTTGTTTGCCATAGCCCCCCACCGTATTCAAAAAACGACTCAGCCTTGGCTGAATCGTCATCATTAGTGAATTATTCAGTATAAATCTGATAAATATGGTCCAGCTTTTCCTTCAACAGTGATAAAAGAACAAATCGATCTTCTCTCAAAATACTCTTTTGTTCGATGAACAAGAGCATCATCGGAGCACTCAGAATGAGAAACTTCTCTGTTACCTCTTCGACTTTGCTGGCATCAATATGCCCGAGACGGATAAGTGGATAATGGGACAGGAGTTCTTTTAGTTTGGGCAATCGCTTCTGCAATAGAGCAGCAGTTCACGATCCTTTGGGAGATCACCGAGCCGGAAATTCAATTCAGACAAAGGGATATTCGTGGCTCCTTAAATGTGCCCTCCCTTAAAATTCCCCTGATTCACGAACATCAATAAGAATCGCTCTTTGGACTGCTCTAGTTCTCATTTAAAACCTTTCCCATTCAACGTTTTCAAGCCTTTCGTCTTTCCAAATCGAATGTACATAATACGATGACCAGCAAGAATATAGACAAGCTCGACAAAAGATCATTATTCATATATAGCTCACCTTCCTCATTATTAATTCCTCCTCAGGAAACAGAAGGATGATTAATCACAAACCAATTCATCTTTCCAATTATTAAGTCCTCCGGTCATACTGATGACGTTGTAACCACTAGCGATTAACAGTTCACACACTAGTCCGCTTCTGCAGATCACAATGGTCTCTAGATTTGGATCCAGATCATTGAGACGCTCGCTTAGTTGTCCGAGAGGAAGGTGTTTTGAGCCGGCATATGTCCCTCCTGCCATTCTTCCGGTTCTCTTACATCAAGCATCATGAGAGACTCCCCTTTTTTCAGGCGTGCTGCAACCTCTTGCGGTGTAATTTCCTTCGCAACTCTAAATGTCATTTAATCCCCCCCTCTGAATAGTTTTTCTTTAATGGATTCTGGATATATATTTTTCCATTATTTCATAGCTGATCGCCCATTGAAATTTTTCCAGGATGACTCCTTCGGTATCCAATAAATATGTCGTGGGATAAGCAACAACTTGCTAAGTTTGCACAACATCACTCTTCTCGTCCATGACAATTGGAAACGTGAGTTGTTGTTCATTAACGAAGGTCTGAACGTCTTCCAAATTCTCTTCTGTAAGCGTCATGTTGACCCCCAGAATGACAACATCTTTTGCCTTGAAATCCTGAAAAATATTCTGCATATGAGGCATTTCCACCTGACATGGCGGACACCAGGTAGCCCAAAAATTAACCAGTACGATCTTGCCCTTAAAATCAGACAGCTGAACTGTAGTCCCCTTTAAGTCCGTAAGTGTAAAGTCCGGCGCCAGCTGTCCCTTCAGGATCCCCGTCCTCAACTGCTTGTTTTCTGACTTCGTTATTTGTATTGTTTCTGAGGGTGATTTTTTAAAATAATCGTAGCCGCCATAAACGACAAGTCCTATCAAAACAAGGATCGCAATCAGGTTTTTTCTCAACTGATTCATCACCATCCACTAAAAGTTGATATCCAAAAGTGTATATTGGGCCAGCCAGGCACTAATTCTCTGCAGTTGTCCGGTAAACAACAAAAATCCCAGACCAATGACTAACCAGCCGTTCAATTTGGACAGAAAAGGAACCCATTTGTTGATTTTTTTCATTAATTGCAGAGAATAAGTCAATAACCATGAAATCAACAGGAACGGCACTCCCATTCCGAGGGAATAGACGGTAAGCAGCCCAACGCCATTCCACAGCGTATCACTGGACCCGGCCAGAAGTAAAATAGCTGACAACGCCAAACCCACACAAGGGCTAAAGCCCGCACCAAAGGCCAGACCAGTAAGCAGTGAACGCACTGCACCACGACTTCTTTTCGTCTTGAATTCTCTTGTCTTACCGGACATCAGCAACCGGAAATTTAGAATCCCCGCCATTTGTAAGCCAAAGATAATAATCAATAAGCCGCTTATTTTTTGAATTACATCGCGTTCCCGGGCAAAGAAATGGCCTATAAAACTTGCCGAAGCTCCCAGCGAAATAAGAAAAAAGGGATAGAAAAATCATCTTCCCCCTATTTACAACCAGCTTGCCATCTTGAACGGATGAACCGGTCAAATGAGAAATGAAAGCAGGGAGTAGCAGAAAAACACAAGGGGATAAAAAGGATAGTACACCTGCGGCAAAGGCTGAGAAAACATTAATATTATTCATCGAACCCTCTCTTTTGCTTGTTATCGGTCAACCCGCCCATTCCGGCCAGACCCGCGGCGGCTATAAGGTAGAATACCTGCTGCTTGTTGAATGATAAAAACCACGGTTGCCGTTCGGAAATGAAAAACCAAAGTACAATATGTCCGATACAGAACCAGACAACATAAACGAACCTTCTGGCGGCAGGCAAATTTGATGCTCTTGTAGTCTGTAGAAGGATAAGAAGTACAATGGATAATACTGCGCTTGTCAAATGAAACCATATGAGCTCCGCTCCGGTAAGAAGCAACAATATCCGTGAAGCTAAGTAACCCGCCAGCATATATATCATCAAGCTGTCGACCCAAGCCGCAAATATTATATTCCGCTTTGAGGCTGCCCTCCAGATATAGACCACTGCTGCCAAAGATGCCAGCCATGCCCCGCGTTCCCCGCCATCATAATACAGGAGAGAGATCGGACGCTGAATAACCTCCACGGGATAAAATAGCAAATAACTTGTTTTCCAGACAACCATCCATAACCAGAACGCGTTGGTAAGGGGGGCAACACTTCCTCTTGTGCCCTTTGATTCCGATAATGGTAACGCAACATCAACCAGCCCGCTGTTCCAAACCAAAAATAGAATATCAGTTGTCCGTTTAAGACTAAAGAACCGACTTGAATATTATGCAATTAGCCACCCCTCACTGAAGAGCATAACGCATCTTTACTCAACAATTATACTCGTCTAAGCACTTCGTGGAACACCTGCTTATGTTCCACGAGCGTCCATTTCTTCTAGCCTTGTTTACGAGCGATAATGACATAATGCTGCTCGTTTGGAAATGAAATCTGTTCGATTGTAAAGCCGTGTTCTTCGAAAGACTGGGACAACTCGCTGGAATGCAAACGATGTTCAAGCGGTGGCCCCTGCTCCATTTGCTTCTTTTCCCATTCGATACAAAGTACTTTACCTCCCGCCTTCAGCACTCTTTGTATTTCTTTTAAACCGTCTTGAAGCGGCTCCACCTCATGGATTACGAAAGAAGCAATAATATGGTCTGCAGCTTGTGATTCCACAGGTATCTGCTCAATTTTTCCCTCTAAAAGTTCTACATTGGTTGTTTCTTGTTCAGCTATTTTTTCTTGAAGATGCTGCAGCATCAGAGGAGAAACGTCTAATGCATAAACTTGATGACAGAGAGTCGAAGCCGGTAACGTAAAATACCCTGTACCCGCACCCAAATCTAATATGGTATCACTTTTCTTAATATCCAATAAAGCTAGAATGGTTTCCGGTGGTAAAGCCTTTTTTCTCTCCAGACTATCTAACCTTGCAAGTTTTTCGGGATTGAATCTTTTTTCCATAATGTTACACACTTCCTTTTTTTTGATCTATTTCCATGCAGTTGAATCCGCATTCTCGGAGAGATCTTTCGTTTTTTCTGTGGTATCAGACCAAGCCGCCATCGTTGACACCACTCATCAGTGCCAGATGACATCTGTTGCGTAACCGATGATACTTCTTGCAACTGGGGCTTCAGCCAGTTTGTTCGCTGATCCCGCAATCCGTCCAATGTTTAGAGCCATAAGTTCCATCGTATGGTTCATTTCCTTCGCCCCATGCGCCGGGGCTACGGTACCTTTCATTGATTTCCCTGATTTGTTCAGAGATCTCTTTGATTGTAGTTACGCTTTGCTTAGAAGCTTGAGTTAGCACCTCTGAATTTTCCGACAACGCTAAAACTATTCCTTTGATGTGCTGAATCCGTTTTCCTGTCGTTACAACCAAACTGTCGATAGAATTGGTCATCTTGCCTATTTCATCCTTCGAAATCATACCCATAACTAGCTTTGCGACAACCCCCAGCAGCACTACGGAGACAAATAGTAGGAGAGAACTGATCAATTTGGCCTTCATGCTTGTGCTAAAGATTGTATTTAAATTGGAATCATCTGCCATGCTGTTTACATAATAGAAATTTACACTATTGATCAATACCAGTAGAAAGAAGGATATCAGGATAAAACGTGAGTTTTAGTGCTTATTTTAAGATCCTGAAAGGTTGTTCCTCCTGAGTCAGTCTTACCTTTTTCTTTGAACGAATACCTCCTCCACCTGATTAGCGTTTATCTACCTGAGAGGGCTCTTTTTTCAAAAAATGCTCCGTTCATTTGTTTGAAAATTATTTTCCTGCCGCATTTAGAATTTTATCTTTCAGTACAGATTTCGTATTTACTCCGACCATTTGTTCAACCAGCTTACCATCTTTAAACAGCAGCAAGGTCGGAATGCTTCGAACGCCAAATCGTATAGCCAATTCCTGCTCATCATCAACATTAACTTTAGCGATATTAGCTTGACCCTTTAGCTCATTCGCCAATTCTTCAACAATGGGGAGTTGAATTCGGCATGGACCACACCAAGGTGCCCAAAAATCAACCAGGGAAACTCCTGATTCAATATGATTTTGAAACGTATCTTTTGTCAAAGCCATTGCACTCATATGACTTGCCTCCTCAAAACTTAGTTAAATATTGGATTTCTTCAAAATGTATAATAGATTAATGAGGCCTCTTAAGCGTTCTTTGATAATGAGACATCACCATTGATGAAGATTTGAACTCCGGCTTTTTTTAGCATATTACCAACGTCGCAGTTCCGGTCGGCCGCTGCAAAGGTTCGATCGGCAGATTGAATCTCCTCTTCAGTCGCACCAGTAGGCAGCACAATTGCTGGGTAATGGGTGATCTTGAATCCTTCTTCTTTGGAGACACTTGCTTCCGAATGCATCTTCAGGCTTTCTACAGCAAGATTTCTTGCCTCTAGCATGCCTACAAGGGTCATCAGAAAGCATGTTGCGGCGGAAGTGACTAGCAGTTCCTTCGGTTCGGTACCTTCACCAGTGCCGCCGAAGGATTGGGGAACAGCAATTTCTGTTTTTAGATAGCCAGCTTCGACTTTTCCACTTCCACTTTTATTCCCGTTCCATTCTATTTTCAATGTCGTTTTTGACTGATCCATAACTCACTTCTCCTTTAGTTTAGTCAACTAGTTATTTGTTAATAAAGTAAATCTTTCTCTACGATTTGCACTTGCAACAAATTCGTGGTGAACGGCTTGATACAAATCCTGTTTACTCACGCTAGGGTTATCATTTTCGAGTCAGTGGATCTCCCCATGTATTTACTCCACCTTGGAGTTGAACGAGTTTAGAGTATCCGCTCTTACTTAAAATTTTGGCTGCACTTTTGCTGCGCATACCGCTTTGGCAGTAAAGAAAAACGGTGTTATCTTTTGGTATCTCGACCAGGCGTCGCTTCAATTGAGATAAAGGAATGTTTACAGCTCCCTTGATGAAACCTCTTTTATACTCGCCAGGTTCACGTACATCAACCACAAGACTTTTACTGTCTGCTTTCATCTCATTTCGGAAATCGTCTGATCTTAAATTTTTCAGGCCTTTTACCGGCTTAAGCCGTGTATAAAGCAACCATACAACAAGAAGCAGGATTGCGATATTAATAACAGTATTTATGTTCACAGGATTCTCCCTTTCTATTCACGGATAAAAAGCAACCTTTGACTGCATATAGTTGATAAAATCCGCGGCGTGCAAGAATTCTGGCTGCTTTTCTTCTCGTGAGCCAGTTTCGTGAAAAAATAATCACTTCGTTATGTGGTGAAAGTTCCTTATGCCATACAACTGGCAAACGACCAATGGATATATTTATCGAGTCGGGAATATGACTAAGCCAATATTCACTTGAATCCCTAACATCTAGTATTTTTACGTTGGACCACCGATCATCTAAAGGATCCCACTCTTTGCTGTGCACATAAGTAAGTGAGGGGACTGGCCACAACTGAACCAACAACCATATAATCAGTAAACCCGCTAAGATGAAAATAAGAGTCATTTATGACATCCTTTCAGTAACGTTAGGAACCTATGATCAAATTAATTGATCGAAATCTGACCACTCATTAAGGCCACCTGTCATATTCACAACTTTATATCCTTTCTCATGAAGAAGCTTACAGGCAAGACCGCTTCGATTTCCGCTTCGGCACATAATGATGATCTCCTGAGCAGGATTTAATTCATGAAGTTGTTCCATTAATTGTCCTAACGGAATGTGCTTAGCTCCTTTCACATGCCCTTCTGCCCATTCAGCAGTTTCACGGACATCCAGCATGATGAGATCTTTTCCTTGTTTTAGTTGCTCGGCTACTTCTTGCGGTGTAATCTCTTTTGGGACTCGAAATGTCATAATTATCCTCTCCTTGTTGTTTAAATTTATATTTTAACTAGCTCACCATAGCTCTTTAACTTAGGTTACTAGTATTGCGTTATCTGAGTGTTGTTCATTCCTCAGGTTTTTTGTAGCTAGTAAGACAATTGAGAGATGACCTATTAGCTAGGTATATCCTTACTTCATCAGCCGCAGAACACCGCGAAACTGGCCTAATCTACCTGATTTAGTACATTTGCTTATTACCCATACTCCTATAGGTATCATGATGCCGCATTTGACCTTTAACAACCCTCTGCTGAAAGATTACTTTTAGCCCGATTTACAGTAGGAAATCATAAAGTCTATATAGCAATAGAGTGATCTATAGATATAAAGATTCTAGTACTTGTTTTCAAATCTTAGCCTATGCTTTCGAAATGAAAACATAATCAAACTGTTTTCATTTTATCATCTGCAATAAGTTAACATTTCATTTCGCTGCAAAACTCGACATGTGAAGGGAATTGTACCTTTTATCTACCAGATTATCTTCATCTAAAACAACAGCAGCTGTCAAAAATCACAGCAGCTGTTGTTTTTGTTAGATGAACTAGTTAAAGGATATTGAAGTTAACGGCTTTTCACAAGGAGATCTATGGCTTCCTTCACCAATTTACCTGTATCCTTATTGCCAGCCTCCTGTTCAGCCATAATGCACTCTTGGAGATTCTCAGCAACGATTTGCGCAATAGCTCTATCAGAGGCATTACGAACGGCAGACAACTGGGCAACGACCTCTTTACAAGATTTACCTTCCTCCATTAATCGAAGCACACCACGAACCTGGCCTTCAATTCTCCGCAAACGTGTTTTCAAGCTGTCTGTATAGTTATACTCCATATAAAATCTACACTCCTTCATAACATACCTGTATAGGTATATTATAGAGCAAAAAATATTAGCGTACACCTTTAAATAAATTAGTTTATCTATCCAATTGTTTCATTCCCAGCAGGGCCATGGTCATAGTACAGGCAACCTCTAATCCTGTGCCACCTCAATCAATTTGAGACAAAGACAAAGCGTTGGGCTTATCACGTGCTTAATTACCTGCGGTCCGTGCCCCCAAATAGTTCTTATTGAACTGCCCGAGTTTTGATGACCTCATTCTTCCGCAGAGCATTGAGCTTCTAAAAAGTAAAAAGTATAGTTAATTCGTGTTTATAGGCAGTTGCAAAGAGCAATAGAAATAAAAAATCTTACTAATGCTTTATAGCAATTTACTGCTAAACGTACGATTGATGTTTTTTTTCAGCCACTAAGGAATACTACTTTCTCGTTATACCCATCCCCCTGTAGGATAATGTATAGTAGGTACACTCTGTAAGACAGTTCTTTTCTATATGCTCTTAAAGGATAGATGCCCAAACCTTTACAGCTGTCAGGGCAATAAGCACGACCAGTCCATAACGAAGTACTTTAACATTGATTTTAGAACTGATTTTGGAACCGAAAGGGGCGCCGATCAGGCTTCCGACCACCGTGAATAAAGTAGGCCAAAAGGGAATATGACCGCCGGTGAGTTTTCCAATAACTCCGCCAATGGCTGAAATAAAGACGATCGCAAGAGAGGAAGCGATGGTCGTACGGGTTGGAATCTTAAGGATAGTGAGCATAATGGGAATCAGGATAAAAGCGCCACCCGCACCCACGATTCCGGATACAATCCCAACTATGAAGGCCGAGACTATCGCTATAACTCTGTTGAATTGAAGATTGTCTTTAATTTCATCGGAGCCTTTGCGAGGTATCAGCATTAGAATAACTGCTAACACGGCAAGGATACCATAGATCAGGTTAATGATATCTCCTTGAAGAAGCCCTGATATATAACCTCCGATTAGACTTCCCGCCAAAATGCTGATGCCCATGAAAACAACCAGTTCCTGATGAACGACAGCAGGCCCCATGTTTTCCTTGCTATTTTTCTGAAACGCCAGTAGACCTGCAAGAGACGCAAAAAAAACTTGGAACATACTGATCGAAGAAACCTCATGTGCTGAGAAAGATGCTGCATCGAATAAAGGTGGTACATACAGCAGTAACGGATACATTATGATAGCACCACCTATTCCAAGCAATCCTGAAAAGAAGGATCCGATTAAGCCGAGAACGATCATGATGACCAATAACGAAATATCCACCATTCCCCTCCTTTCTTTGTTTGAGGGTTGCTTACGAAAGTTTGAAACAAAGCGAACACACTGCAGTGTGTTCGCTTTGTTTCATTTTTTCATTTAAATCTTTTTGACGTGAAATTTATAGATACCGTTCACTTCTTCATGGGCAATCAATTTGTGTTTCGTTTGTTTTACCCATGCTTGAAAGTCATTAACCGAGCCTTTGTCCGTTGAAAGTACTTCCATGATTTGTCCGGATTCAAGACCATCCAGCGCCTTTTTTGCTTTTACGATTGGCATAGGGCATGACAGCCCTTTCGTATCTACTACCAAGTCTGTTTTCATCTTGAGTTTTCCTCCTTTAGTGGTCATGCACGGCACAGCGATTCGGACCGATTTCCATCTCACGCTGTTCATCTTCGTGTGGTGTTATTCTCCCCATGTTCATCTGGCGGATTTCTTGATACGCATTCGGCTGAGGTGGAAGACTCTCAGTCACAGTACGCCGGAATACATCCTCATCACGAATGTTAAGACCAGGGTTATTGTGATACAAGTCAGAAAGTTTGGCCATCACTCGACCACCCTCACCCAACTCAGTCAATTTTCCGAAATGAGCAGGCAATACGATCAGATCTTGAGATAGTTCTGTAAATCGCTTATAAAGCGTATTATGAAGATCACCCACCCAGTCTTCAGCGAGACCCGCCAAATCAGGGCGACCGATCGATTCAACAAAAAGGATATCGCCGGTTAACAAATATTGATCATCCACAATGAATGATGTGCTTCCAATCGTGTGACCAGGAGAGTAAATCGGCTGAATCCGAATTGTTGTGGAACCTACTGTGATATCACGACCCTCTTCAAGTTTTTCGTAATTGAAAGTGACTTCAGTTGCATCTTTTGGCGGCAACCAATAAGTCGCTCCGGTTTGCTCGGCCAGTTTACGTCCGCCGGAAATATGATCGGCATGCAGGTGTGTGTCCAGTGTGTGTTTAATCTGTACATCTTGCTCTTTGGCAAACTGTTCAAACACTTCGGTCATGCGAAGAGTGTCAATAACTGCGGCTTCACCGCCTGAAACAACCATATAAGACAAGCACCCTTTACCAATTCGTACGAACTGATACAAAGAGCCACCGTCCTTTAATTCTCCAATCTGCACTGGCTCCAGATGCTCACTCCAAGATTTCATACCGCCTTCTAGGTAATACACGTTGGATCTGCCGGCTTCAATAATTTGTTCTGCTACAAATTTGGAAGACCCCTCTTTAGCACAGACAACAAGCATTTTTTTGTCATCAGGAATCCTGTTGAGCACATCATCTACACCGTCTAAGAGATCGAAATAAGGAATGTTAATGATATCTACACTGTCGCCTTCAACTTTCCAATCGTTAAAGTCCGTTTCATTACGAACATCAAGGATAAAGATTTCTTCTTTAGCCAAGACGATTCGAGTAAGTTCTTTGGCCGTCATCGCTTTTAATTCCATTTTCGATTCTCCTTTCATTTAAAAAGTTAATGTAACATTGGCATCTTTCGCAAAATCCAGAAAAGTGACAGCTCCGCCTACTTCAATCCCTTCAATAAAATCCTCTATTGTCAAGTTCATAACGTCCATAGTCATCTGACAAGCAATAATCTTAACACCTAACTCCTGAGCCATTTCTACAAGCTGTGGTATCGTTGGAACATTTGCATTCTTGAACCCTTCAGCAAAATGTTCAGCCCCTTCAGGTAACGGCAGTTGGTGATGTGCTTGCTTATGAATCAGATTCAATCCTTCAAATGTAAAGAAAATGGCAACCTCTGCTTCAGTTGCTGCAGAAGCAGTTGCGATATTAAACACCTTATATGCATCGAACATTCCACCATTACTTGCAATAATAGCTACTTGTGTACTCATTGATATACCTCCGTTATTTTGTTGGTTTTATTATTTTTCGGTTGGACCTGTCCAACTAGTCATGCCGGGTTCTACATTCGTGACTTGTTTAAACCCTTTTTCAGTAAGCAATTGACAGGCAAGGTCACTGCGGTTGCCTGTTTGGCATACTACATAAATTTCTGCATCCTGATTAAGTTCCTGGATTCGACTTTCGAGTTCACCTAGTGGAATGGAAAGGGCTCCAGCAATTCGGTTAAACGCATATTCGGCAGGTTCACGTACATCCAGTAAGATCATCTTTTTGTTTTCAATAAGTTTTTCCTCCAAATCTTCATTGGAAATGACTTGTGGATGCTTCTTCTCTTTCTTTATTTCAGTAGAATTTGCCTTACGGACATAATGCTTGAGAACATTGCCATCCTCTACTGTACCGAGATAATGATGTCCAGTATTTTTGGTCCATCCTTGAATGTCTGCCAGAGATCCTTTATCTGTGGCTTGCACTTCAATAACTTGACCAGCATCAAGTTGATCCATTGCTTTTTTTGTTCTAACGATTGGCATTGGACATGAAAGTCCCATGCAATCGAGTGTCTGATCTACTTTAATTTCGGCCATGAAAGCAACCTCCTTAAAATTTGTTGCGAACAAGACAATCTCTTAGGATATATTAAATTCTCCCTTTTGGACTGTAGTTTACAACGAGAATCTCATTAGGGTCGATAACTTTATACCCATACCCCTATGGGTATAATACAAAGAGTTTTCGTTATTGTCAACCTCAAGTACTAAAATAATGAAGTGTCGCTTCAAGCCTGGGATAATAGTGATTGACTTTACATCCCTTTTGAACTTTGTTTGTTCAGAACGTTATGATTTTTAATACCTAGCCGCCCGTATTTAACCTCTTATCGTGTCAGTTGTTCCAAAATAATGTAAACATTTTCATGTATTATAGTACTTAATGAGTTTTAAGTGCATTCGCTAAATGTTTAGATATTCATCTAATCGGCAATCGGAATATGTTCTTGTCCATTCCGGCAATCGGTACAAGTTCTTGTCCTTGGCTTGGGACACGAACTTGTACCGATAAAACAAAAAAGCCGCTAAAATGTGGTCATAACCCTGTCAAGTAGACAGTACAAAAAAAGACAAGGATTTAAGCTGCGTCCGTTTCCCGGTATTCTACCGGGGAACGGTCGTTTAGTTTTTTCTGGAATCGGTTTTGGTTGTAAAACAATATGTATTCGCTCACTTGCTGTTCAACCTCTGCTTTGTCGGCCGCCTTATTCAAGTATATTTTCTCGGTCTTCAAATGAGAGAAGAAGGACTCGATACAGGCATTGTCTGGACAATTTCCACGTCTGGAGTGGCTGCCTAGCATGCCGAGCTGTTTCAGTTTACGGTTAAAGGGCTTCGAGGTATATTGAAATCCTTGATCCGAGTGCAGGATTACGCCACTCAAGTCCACGTGCTTACGGAGTCTATCCAGCGTTTCATGAACTAAAGCGAGGTCATTTGGTTCAGAAAGATGCCACGCTACAATTTCGTTATTGTATAAATCCTGAATGACAGAGAGATACACAAAATGTTCTCCAGCACGAATATAGGTAAAGTCCGTAACTAGCTTCGTTCGTGGCGTATCCGCCCGAAACTGGCGCTCAAGCCGATTTGGATTTACCACAGAAGCTTGTTTTCCAAAGAATCGACGTTTCTTTCGAATGACAGAACAGATGCCTAATTGTTTCATTAATCGGTACACCTTTTTGTGGTTGACCCTAAGACCTTCCCTCCGTAAAGCTACCGTCATTCAAAGATAACCAAAGTAGGGATGTACGCGATGGATGGCAAACAAATGCGATTCTAATTCATGTTCCTTGTATCGACGTTCTTTTGCCGCTGATCTGCTTTTTCTCCACTTGTAATAACCCGAGCGGGAAACCGCAGCTAGCTTTAAGAGCCAAACCAGACCATGGCGTGCTCGCAGGTCTTCTATGATTTGAAATCTGGCAGCTTTACTCGTCACTCCTTGTGTATACTGCTTTTTTAAGTATTCAATCTCCGCCCGCAAGTATGCCATCTCTTCATCCATACTGGAAAACGTTGTTCTAAGGCGTCCCCGTTTGGATGTAGCAGGTTCTAGACTCATTCCCTGTTTCGCTTTTGCTGCCCATACTTGTACCTGAGATTTGTTTTGAATATCTAAACGAGTCGCTACTTCACGTATACTCATATGTTCCTCGTTGACCAGTCGGGCCGCCTCCAATTTCAATTCCAAGGAGTACCGCCGGAAAGTTTTGTCCTTTTTTAGCCATGAAAAAATCCTCTTCGTTTGACATGATATAGTTCATCTTACCAGATGTCTTTTTACTCTTGTCTACTAAAAGGGGATAATACCAAAATAGCGACTTTCAATGGGTGCATGTTTCTTGTCCCTCGACATTTACTTCAAAATAAGCTATCAAACGCACGTTCCATTGAATCGGCTTCTTTTGAAACCGCCAAGAATACATATTTCCCCTTTGTCTTTAACACATGATGTTCGAGCAGATAATATTCATCCGGGCGATAGTCCTTGAATTTCATTTTTTGCGTTTCGATTCGTTGCTCCATATTTTCTTTGACGCTTTCAGATTGACTCTCATCCTTTAGTTTGATGACGGCCAATTCATCAGCTTTTACATTCGATGTTGACGTATAAAGGATAAAATCATCCACGCTGTCTGCATCAATGTTATACAATTTCTGCAGCTTA
Organism: Paenibacillus sp. 37; assembly: GCF_008386395.1. Taxonomy (NCBI): domain Bacteria; kingdom Bacillati; phylum Bacillota; class Bacilli; order Caryophanales; family Paenibacillaceae; genus Paenibacillus; species Paenibacillus sp. 37. Next base: position 20,899 of record NZ_CP043762.1, read on the forward strand.
TTCAGATCCTGCTTTTTCATTTCTTTTAGGCTCACGGCCTGTTCGATACTTTTTCCGATTTCAGTGGCCGACTGTTGTTCTGAAATCTTGTCATCCTTGCCTACGCATCCGGACAAAACGCCAATTACGACGATGAATACAAGCATAACGGGGGAAAAAATTCTTTTCCCTCTCCATTGCTTTTTCATTTGATCACTCCGTTACATTTTTTATGGATGGGTCCTCGAAAAACGTATTCGCATTATAAAGAAATAGCATGTCCTGAATTCCCTGTTCGTTCGCCAGCGACGCCAAATCCTCTTCATAATACCGAAGGTCTACCACGTTTATTTCGCTAAAATGCTTTAATAAGAAAGGAATCAGGCTGTTAGCGTACGAATCTTTGACTACCAGCAGCTTTCTACCGCTCGGATTAGCCGTTTTAATATGGATTTGTGCATGATTTCCGTTAAGAAACACCGCATATTTATCCTTCCTGAGCAGTTGCTCCATCGCATACAATGAATCCGTGGTCTTCTCTTCATCGACATACGTTACGGTATATTTCTCTTGATCCTTTGGCAAATAAAGCTCCAAACGATCGGGCTGCATATGTCTGAACCCGCTTTTTGAATAAAGCGAGCCGTAAAATTCATCGGTTACTTGCTGGATGTTAAACTCTTCCTCTTTTTGAGGTGTTAGCCCCATTTGTCTGCAAAGTTCCAGGTAAGCGATATAAGCGCCTTTACGTCCGAGTGGATCCCGCAAACTGGCGGTCATTACTGCATCAGTGTACGTATTCAAGATTATCAGGTACCGGGGTTCCCCGATATTAAAGAGTTATCGAACCAAAATAACCATGCACAATCGAATTACGATCGTTTCTATTCAACCACTTCTTCTCCACCTTCACGTGAAATTAAAACGATTGAAGTTGGAAATCCGTTTAATTTAAGAACACGTATTTGGTTTGTTGTTAGTAACAGCAATCCCCTTTATCGCACGTACCTAAAGCATGGATGGGTCTTTCTTGATCCTGGTGAAGCCAAGGATATTGAGATGATGTTCGAATACGCCCCTGATCTACTAACTAACGATATGTACTCAGATGAATTAAAGTTGAAATATAAAGAATTTGAGAAAAAAGAAAATAATGTTGATGTTACTGCATATATTGAAAACCCTTATGACAACCCTCACCACGAGATTCAAAAACTCGGGGGAATGCAAGTACAGGTACTCACTGGACGTGCCACTAAATTTGAAACCTTTTATTTACAAGATGGGATAATTAATGGGATTATCGTAGCTGTTGATCAAAGTGAACCAGTAAAAGGAGGAAAACTTATCTTACGCCATACGCATAGGAAAACACATACTTTCGAATATCAGGAGGTTGAATTAGATAACGGTAAGTTCACAGCACAACGAAAAGACATGACTACAGATGTTAAAGCTTTCTATCTCCCTTCTGAAGGTTATGGCGATTGCGAAAGTAAAACTCTAGATGTTGATTAGCCAAGGTACTCTACAGGATGGCCTAGTCTCAGTACGGGCAAATTTCCACTTCCATCTCATTCAACAGGAAGTGTCTGAGATCCGATTTTAGTGATGAGTATCTACAATTTGATCCAAGATCACGTTTACTGTTCAAGAGATGCTTTTATATTCTCCATTCGATCTATAATAATTTTGATGACGCTTAAGAAAAAATCTTCTTTGAGGGGGATTTTCTTTTTCAGAAGGTAGGTAGATTGAGAATCATCAAAACGAAGCAGTACATTATCATTTTGCATCATGCGGATATGCCCTTTTCCAACACGCCCAGCGGCTTCTGATGAAGACTGATCAATATAAGAGGCAAATGCCGCTCGTCTCGATGAACGTATGCAGGCCTCGCACTAAACTTTCCCAAATTACATGTCAATCACTGCCGGTGACATCAATATACAAAGAGATCGAATTGGTTGTAGAACAAGTTCTAATCCTTACTCAGGATAAGAATTTGCTTTCTACATATTAGAAGCTGCTTTAAAAGGAATATAATTGAGATTATATTTAGTCCACCATCTTTCCCCAATGACACAATGTTCTTGTCCTTTTCGGCAATGGTACTATGTTCTTGTCCCTCGACAGCGAAAAATGATCTGTGATTATTGTGAGAGAGCTACCAGTGTTACTTATCCTATCATGATTTTAGGTCTATTTGCATAACACAGCAAATAAGCCTCGAAAAAGTTCGAGGCTCTGTCACGTAGATTGTTCCACGTTAGTAATGAAAAGTGTTTTTACTACTGGAGGAACTATCTCCATTTTATTACTTATCTGTTGCTCAGATGTCCTTACTAAGATGTCATCGGCAACATTTATGATCAAACTTTATGGTGTTTTATGAGTCGTTCCACTTCTGCTTTTGTCAGACCGGTAGAAGAAGCAATGATATCAACATCTACTCCTGATTTAATCAATTTCTTGGCAACATCAGTAGCTTTGTTACGCTCTCCTTCTTCCTTTGCCCCTTCAATCATAGAAGCTTCATCATGCAAATACTTTTGTCTGTCCTCGTATAATCGGCGGGATTCGGCATCCTGACTAAGAAATTCCAACGTATCCATTGCTTTTTTTAATACAGGTTCGTTCATCGTCAGCACCTCCCAATTGGATTTATCGACACCTTTTAAGAATAATAGCCAGTTAACCAAACCACCATTTTCTACTGGAGTCGCATGATCGCCAAGCTTGGGCAATTCCAGAAAATGCAGTTCTATGTCATCTATGAGCGAGATCCCACTCCGGTCTTCACGCAGATGGAATACGTTATGATATTGATCATTGGGCAAAAAAGAATAGTTCAGGATGTTAATCGTCACGCATTTTTTCAGCATCTTATAAGAATGCCCCTCTTGAAGCTGTCCGCTGTATAGCTTGCTCCAGTAAAACATCGTTCGTTTCTCAGTATCATATTTATTGAATAACTGCATTTCAACGTTGATGAGCTCGCCCTCCGCTGTTCTTCCGTGTATATCAAGGATGGATTGCTTGTCACGAGGAGTGTCCTTCTCGGTATATGGATTCAACAAGATGATTTCTGTCAAAGGCGGCCTACCTGCCTCTACAAAAGTCTTGTTCAAGAAGGCAAGCAGAACATCCCGATTTTCTTCACTGCCAAATATACGTTTGAATAAAAAATCATTTCGGGGGTCAAGCAGTTCATTCATCTGCAATCATCTCCATTCATTCATAGTATATCACGCTTAAAGGTTCTTAGACACACACCAGACAGACCACCCTTTACGTCTTTTTCTCCATTCTTTCTCCTCTTTGGGTGTTGCCTCTCCGCCATGAGCAGAATTAACAATTATTCTGACCCGGGGGAGTCTTTTTATCGAACAAACGCTAATATTGACATTATCGAACGTATTTTCCGGAAGCCATTCATATATCTTTGCAGCGCCCGCAGGATCGGAACTTCTGGAGGATGCACTCCAGCCGAACACCGTGGAATTGTCTCGTGTCACAGCCCGCCATTCTTTTCCTTCTCGCAAGTTCTGTGCACTTTCAATCTGGGCGTTTGCCCTCAATACTGGGGCGGTAGTATCGGATCATAAAGGAGCCATCGGGAGAAAGTTCTCCTTGTATATGACGATGAGTGGCTTCAGCTCACGGTGCTTCAGGTATTGATGAGAAAAGTTTATTCAAGCTCTGTTCTTGGCGATAGTATTCCATTGGGCATTAGTTTTGGGATTCTCTATCTCTTTGGAATTGTCTTTTAAGAAAACCCCTGATCAATTACTTGTTCTTGGCTCGGAACTCAGCTTGGAACAAAAATTTGGTTCTTAAAACAAAAAAGCCGCTAAGTAGCGACTTTGATATTAATTACCTTAACCTTTATTATTCAATAATGACTTTTTCAGCTATAGCTTGTGGAGGTGATGACTGGGCTATAAGATTTTTTATCCATACTTCAGCTTTTTTATTTTTTATTGAACTAGCAAATTTAGACTCGGCTGCCCCACCGATAACTATTTCACTATCCTCATCTTTACTTATCCAAATTTGTTTCGTTGCAGGATCATCTGGGTTATCTTGTTCAATCAATATTTGATTATCTTGTTCATTAACTTCTATAATTGTACCGCTGATGTCCGCATCTGATTGAGTTAGTTCATTTTGAGAACTACAGCCGACGGCTAGTAGCAACAAAACGAGTGTGAGTCCACTCACTAGTTTAGCCATGATCATCACCTTCCACTTGCAATATAAAAACATCAATAGGAGGAATCGGTGTAAACTCCCGAGAGACCTAACGAACTAATTGTATAACTATATTTTGAAAAAGCTTGCCATGTATCTACTCCACCTTGTCTAACTATACCAGTGTGGGTACCTTCAATTCTTGCATAGTTTCGTACACCATTATTGACGACATTGTATACTAATCCTCCACTATCTCCTAGCTGTGTACCACTAAGTCCAGTAATGATCATATCAGTCGGTCCACCATTAATATCATAACTAGTGTCAACAATCTCAGCTAGAGGATAACTACTTCCATTCAAATTGTACCCGTGTACTCTTACCTTATCTCCAACCTGACGATATAGGCCAGAGTAATCCGTTGTCCCTATCGTTAAAGAATTACCATTTAAATTATGGCTCGGATTTACAGATGAGTTGTATACTATATAACCTGCATCGAACTTAGACGTATCCGAAAATACAGCATTGTTCATTGTACCAATCGGGCTAGAACCGTCAGATAAGTCATACCAAGTTCCATTCTCACAATGCCCCGCAGTAACACCGACGTTGTTACCATTGGCACGACCGTTGAAACCTAAACTACATGCCGGGGAAGTAATAGCAGTTCCTCGTTCAATTTTTTCTCCGGGAAACAAGTTATACGCTTGTGTTTGAAGGCTCAACTCGCCTATTACCGATCTCACCATATCTTCATCGATATAGTTTAGTATCTCTTCCTTAGCATTATCGTACTGCTCTTGTGAGATGTACACATTAACTTTGTTCAACTTAGGATTTATACCAACCGCTTCTAACCCTAACTCTTTCATTTTTCCAGATAATGATTCTTTTGCTTTAGTCAGTTCTTCTAAAGAATATTTTACAATTAAATATTCAATATTTTGAGGAAAAACACTCGTGCTCATTACTGAACTTTTTAATTCGTTTGGTAACTCAGTAACAAGAATGACATTCTTACCGTTTTCATCGGTGTATGCACCAGTATAAATATCGCTATAGTTGCTCATTAACTCTAGCTGTACGTTACCTCGATCAATCAATATATTTGTGTTAAGTAGACTGGCTTCAGGATATTGTTCCGTGACTGCCTCTGCCTCAGTTTCTAATGACTTCGTGAAACTAGTAGCGGTAGGTATCTCCCATTTATGACCTGGATCATTGCTTTGCACTCTAATGTTATCGTTTGATATGGACTCCGCCGCTTGACCTGTACTAATAAAAATACTTAACGAAATCATTAGCAAGGTTACTATCAGTGATAAAATGCGCTTGTTCATAAACTATCTCCTCTCATAAGGTATATAAAATAAAACGCAATTTTCAGTAAAATGTTGCATTTATTTTTATATTTTTACTCAAATTGGTTCATCTAATCGAGAATGGGAACATGTTCTTGTTCATTTCGGCAATCGGTACAAGTTCTTGTCCTTGGCTCGGGACAAGAACTTGTACCGATAAAATAAAAAAGCCGCTAAAATAGCGACTTTAATGGGAATATGTTCTTGTCCCTCGACACTTTAGTAGTGAGTCTAGGCATTGGCTGATAATTCATATAAATTCATCCGTTTTATTCCAGATTCAATCACCCTGTTTTCTATGTATGTGCAAAGTAGCTAGATTGTATGCCGCGACCACCAATTTATTTTTATGATTCAAAATACGCTTCCTACATGCTATAATTAAATGGCATGATTTTCCTTGAGTGCGGTTAGCTTATCTCCGAAAGGAGGTGAGCGCTATGAACTTCTCCTTCTCAGACGTGATAATGTTCGCAACATTTCTAATTGCGGTACTAACGTATGTAGATAACAAGAAGAAATAACCCACTCTGAGGTTCGCGCCAAAAGTGTGGGTTATTTCCGTCTTTGTCATCATTAATGGAGATGGGATTCCCTACTCAACAATAATTGTGCAGGGAGACGGTATAGCGCACCGTCTTCTTTATGTAGTATATAATACCACAGTTGTTTTTATACATCAATAATGATCTTGTTGACTATAGTCGATTCTAATCTCTTGGTTCGACTGTTTTTAATGTATTATCCAGTTCAATCAATCTGTCCACAACAGTTCTTCTTATCTTGGGTAAGTCACTAATATGTCTTCAATAAAAACTCTTGCCGTTTGCAGTTGTATATGAAATATACATCCTTTGAGAATCAGTTAAGATAGACCCTTTTCATGCTATTGTACCACTCCAATCGTATGGAGTTAAAGTAGCTTATTTGCTAACTTTTTCCGTTTCTAATGATCGTTCGAAATCTTGCCCTTTCGTTTTCTGTTTTTGTATATCTTCGCGAGTAATCCGCACGAGTGTGATCTTGTTCTTTCTCCGATCCTTTTAAAAAGGCACCTTTAACCCACTGGGGAATATCTTGGGATAAAGTTTGAACCTTTTCTCTTTCAACCTCCATTACTAATCTAAATTTTGAGGTATTATCAAAAATAAAAGAGCGATCGATCGGTCATATCGTCTTCGGATATCCTCTTCTGGATTATGATGTCCACCATTCCTTACTCGCATTTCTACTCGCTCGATGTGATACTCCACGTTTTTAAGACCTAAGTAATACAGGTTTATTTCAAACCCTGCCTTTTTGGCTTGTTCTATTTGCCGCATTGCATTTTTACCGGCAAGCGTTGTTTCAAGGGAAAAGCTTTTTCCGTTCTGTATATATTCACTGAATGTTTGATAGCTTCTCTTCCAGCTGATGGAGAAACCGATTCCGGAAGACAAGGATTGATAGTTTTTGCAATGGCATCCGGATCAATAACCTCTCCTAACTGATCGTTAAAGTTCTAGTTAGTGTGCTTTTCCCTGCTCCATTCGTTCCAGCAAAAACAGTCATGACGGGTTTGCTCACGGGTATTCAATTTCCTTTTTGTTACCATTTTCTTCATATATGATCACTGTTTTTTTGCCATCCGGATATTCCTTGATCATTTTTTCATTTTCTTCATATACAATGGGCACACCATTGCTTTTGGCCTCTTGTCTGGCCGAGAATGTTGCTTTTACTAAAATTTCATTCAATTCAGAAATTGACATACGTTTCATGTGAAGATATCCTCCTTAAACAATTGTACGTAAAAGTTTCACACTATATGGACGGATCATTTTTCAAGTTTAGCAAGCCTTTTTCCATTCTCAAGAAATCTTTCTCACTAATTTGTCCAGACAGTTTTTGTTCATTCAGCTTATTGGCTCTGACTTGGAGCTCCTATCCCTCGATATGTGAACTACACTCTACCTAAGAGGTGGGGTGCTTTTTGGTCAATAGTGCAACTGCCTCAGCTTACAGGGGAGTTCCTCCCCCAATGTATGCCATTTAGTTGGCGAGTTGCAGTAGATTGAGGGCCGCATTTCGATCACGATCATGTACGGTCTGGAGGGATGGGCACATCCATTCGCACAAAGCCAGATTTTTTACCTCCACATTTTTGTAACCACAACATGAACATAGCTGACAAACTATAACGAATCTGCATCACGTTTTGCCCTTTGATATTCTCTTTCATCTCGAACTGCTCGATTCCATTCTGATTGCGAATACCTAACGTTATAATTAGCTTGTTTTACAAACATTTTTTTTGAAAAATCGGCCTGTTCCCGTTTTTCCTCAGCGTTATCATATGCCTTACTTTTTAATCGTTCTCTCTCTTCGTGTAAATTACTTTCCCCATTACTCCATCCGGTACCATGGTTTGGATTACTAAATAATGAGACAACCTTATCCAGTACTAACAGCAGAACGAATACAATAGTACCACCGACCAAAAGTAAAAAATCAATGACTTTGAGCCGCATCATTCCTCCCTTCAAGGAAGATACGCTTCCTTTTTTTAATAACTTCAACATTCTAGCTTTATCTCTCTGGCTTAGAATCTCTCTATCGTATTTTCCTGCCTCTATCTCTTCAATCAATCTTCCGTTTGTATTTGTTATTCGAACCATAACTTTGTTGATCAACTTTGCAGATATCACAGCAAAGACAATTGGAATAATGAATGAAATAGCTAGATGTATGAAACCATCCCATACATCAGATACTAGCATTTGAGATGCATACGTATTGGTTAAATTAAGTAGAAGAAACAGAATAATAAATCCGCAAACAGTTCCATACATACTATGCCATTTGAATTTTTTTTCATCATCTAAGGGATTGGACTGCCTTTTAATCTTATTCGTAAAGAGCTTTACAACTAAAATACTTATAAATCCAGCGGGGATTGCAAATATCACACCATAGATACCAAGTGAGAAATGGTTTGTATAAGAAGAGTATAACCCCCCCTCAAAAATTACCTCTTGAGTCATTATTCGATTGACCAATTTATTGATTGCAATGGTCAAAATAATCGTTAGGATAATTATGGAAAAGGTCTTTCCTTTCAATGTTTCCTTCATCGTCCATTTGTTCATCTCTTTCATTCCTTTACTCATCATTTAGGTTTCTACTCAGCAACCAAGTTAAATATAGATTCTACAAACGATTTCTTTGTTAAAGAGACCTCCTATTCAAATGCTCTAGTACGTACGTTTCTGTTCCTGAAACCATCAGCCTTACATCCTATCTAACTAATACGGTTAAAACTAGTTTCTTAACTACCTCAAGTTCGTATGTACTTATTTTCGGTGTTTTACTATGTATAGGTATTTTAGGACCTAAATACTAACAAAACAGATTATAATAAGAATATTACTGCTATATACTCATTTAATATAGGTATATCCTCTCGGTTCACCATGGGAATCCCCTTTAATGATTACTACTGCAGGAAAACCGCCTTCTAAACAAACATGTTCCCGCTCAATTAGGTGACAGAGAATTGTTAGGTATATATCTAATCGGAAATAGGAACATGTTCTTGTCCTCAGCAGTTATTTTCAGTCCGATGTTTCGCTTTTTTAATACCTAGCAACCGTGTTTTACCTCTCATCTTGTCAGTTGTCACATAATATTGTGAACATTTTCATGTATTATGGTACTTAATAAAGCTTTAAGTGCATGTGATCAATGTTTAGATGTACATCTAATCGGTAATCGGACTATGTTCTTGTCCATTCCGGCAATCGGTACAAGTTCTTGTACTTGGCTCGGGACAAGAACTTGTACCGACAAAATAACAAAGCCGCTAATTTACCGACTTCAAAGAAACTATGTTCTAGTCCTCCGACATACACTTTGATAACTACTTCACAATCTGAAGTTCTCTCCACTCTTCGGAAGCTAGTTTGTTAGATTTAGTAAAAAGTTTTAATCCCACGCCAGTTAGAACATCTCTAATTGGATAATAGGCGCGGTTCTTCCAAAAGATTTATTTTTTGGGATTCAGATTAAACGACTTCTCTTGTTAAGTAAGGGTAATCTTACCGTTTTTATTGCTAATGGTTCCACTTAAGAGAGCCATTAATTCCGAAACAGGTGTGTACATAGTTAGATCAGTTTGACTGAACATTCCCTGACCACTATACTTCAGGTATTTCCCCTCGAAACTCACCGGAATAGGATCATTTATACTCAATTAATCATTTAGTGATAAGCTATAATAAGGTTCAGTAAAATCGTCAACAACATTACCATATCTTCGAGGTGTCATTAGATCGCTCCCGATGACACGGTAGGCACCTTGGTTTAAAAGACCAGATTGAAAGATATGATCCGTGCCCCCATCCAACTGACTCCGTAATCAATGGGAGGAGATCATCCAGTCGTATTAATTGTTATGGTTCGAACCCGTTTCCCTGTCTGAGTTTCAAAAATCCGGTATTCTTATGTTCCTTTGACCAATCGATTGTTTTCAATGAAGTTCACCCGGAGTACGCCATACTTACCATTTGGACTTGATTGAGCGAACTTTCTCTTGTTAACATAATCATCTGCGGCGTTTTCTCTAGTTGTATGGAGTTTTATTATTTTTCCATTAACCTTGATCTCGTAAGGATATTCTCCCGGGTAAGAAACATATCCATTTTTTGAATCATATTACGTACCTGCTTCCACATATAATGCTCCAATAGACAACTCTGGATCAAAGTAATTGTGGTACAAGTAGTTAGTTACAAAAATATTTGAGTGTTCCATGGGTCTTTCTTTTGCTTTGTGTATCAGTTTATTGGTAGCTAAAGAATAAACTAGGTATTCTCTTCTTCCCTTCTCTACGACGTACATCCCTGTATCTGGGTAAACTTCGTCAATCGCTCCATCGTTGATATTTCGATATGCGAGGGTAGTAACAACTTTCTTCTGGCTATCATACTTTAGAAGTTTTTCTGTAGCTCCGCCCTTTTATATCGCATAAGTGATTAAAGAGTTTTTCGTGTTCATCCCGCTAATGGACTTGAAATAGTACTCAGAAGAGGTGTCTATGAAGTCCAGTACAGTATCCTCATTTGTAAATAAACCTGTAGTGTAATCGACTGTCGTTTTCCTCACTATAGGTTTTCCTGTTCCATTTATCATATAATTGTGAGGTATCCACTGTAGGTTAGTTTTATCTTTTGTCTCAGCATTCGAATCAACGGCACTACCGTAAACAACACTGTCCCAAGGGGTCATTACTCCTGTGAGAAAAGTAACAATAATACCATTAATAAAGTTAGATAAGCTTAGTGTTCATAGGACCTCCAAAGTTAAAAATAGTAATTTGCTATATACCTATAGATTAAGATTGATTTGAAATACTCCATTCCAAACCTATAATAATTTGTATACCTTCCATTTCCCGTACTAAATTAAATTGGCTGATGAACGAAGCAACATCTTCACCACTTACTATGGATTTACCATTACTTCCCCCCGGTCCGCCCTGCTTTTGTTTAAGTCTGTAGCAGTTCTTCATTCGACTTATCTTAGTGGGAGACTAAAAGAAGAACTCGTATTTTGGTCTATGGTGAAGGTTTTCCAGGTTCCTGTGGAAGATCCATCTGAAGTTTTAGCTAACGCAAACCGCATCCAGAACTTTCGTGGCACTTCCTTTTTGAAAAAACCAGAATCCACGTACTCTTCAACCGGCAGATTATTGATGCCATAAGCTTCTACTGTTCCACTATCAAAGTTGTTTACCGTTGTAAAAGCGTCGGCTGTAGCTTGGTAGAAAGCTAGATTTCTTAAATTATCACCCTTCGGAGTTACCGTTACTTCGATAAAAACCTCATATAATTCCTGTTTAATAGGATATCTGTAATTCTTGTCAATGAACATCTTCCCATAAAGATTTAGAACGCTTTTCTTAGAATTTGCATGGGTAACAATCATCCTATGCGGCATAATGGTACCCAAATTATTGCGTAATTTGGCCGATTTACCAACGATGCGATCAAAGCTTGCAATTGTACCGTCTTCTGATTTCAGATAAACATACGGCGTAGCAGAAGTTAGGTTTGTACCAGTCAATCCCACTTCGCGCATCTCATTCAGATCTCTATACGAAGTTGCCTCATTCTCCTGTATCTGCTCGTAACGTGATAAAATAACCGCTGCCTCTGCACGTGTGGTCGTTTTGCCTGGACCAAAGGTGCCATCTGGATAGCCACTCATTAATCCGGTTCCCAGAACTACTGATACGAAGGGATATGCTGATTTCTTCAATCCGCCCTTGTAGTATTCTGCTACAGGAACCAGCGTGTTTTCTGTATCTTTCAGCGCTTGCTTGTACTCTTCATCTTTAGCAGCGAGGCCTGAACTGAGCCACTTCGCCATCTCTTCCCGTGTTAATGCGGTGCTAGGTTTAAACCCATTCGGGTAATCTGAAGAGTTCAAGAACCCCAGGGATACTGCACGATTCACTTCTTCCTCACTCCAGTGGCCGGTCAAATCCTTAAACACATTTGCCTGATCCGTTTTCGCCGTTCTTTTGGCCACTCGGGACAGCAATGTTGCAAATTCTGCGCGCGTAACCGTCGCACCCGGTTTAAATGTCCCATTGCTATATCCTTTGAAATAACCTTTATCTACTGCGGCATCAATGGATGCTTTCGCCCAATGATTCGCAGGTACATCTTTAAATGAGGTAACTGCAGCCTGACTTGTGCTTTCGGTGAATGGGTATATACCTATTATCAATACAGCACTTAATAAGAGTTGAGTTACTTTTTTCAATGTTTCCACGCTCCATAGATAAAAATTAGACTGGTTTTTCCTGAGATAAGCTATGTATTCTTTCGGGTTAATCTTTAATTGAATCCAACCATTTGTACTTTAGATCCCGTTCCATACTTGTGAAGGATCTTTACTGGCTTTATTAAAGCCTTCATTCTGTAGGACATTTTTGCTCCTAAGGTTTCCGAAACGAAGCGAATTGCAACTATCACAATACCTTGACGATCCTGGAACGGCTTTTCATCCGGGAAATTCATCATCTTCGTATTCAGTAAAACTTCTACAGTTGCTTTTCATCTTGTTTCTACGGCTGATTCTGTACCCACCATGCTAGTAGTCACTATTCCTGCTAATGCTATAAAAGAAAATTTCTACTTTTCTTTTTAAAACTCTACTTTAGTATGTACTTGCTTCTCACATGGATTTTACCTTGTTCTTATGTTTTCTACTGTTTATAGGACTTACAGATCCTAAACACCTATCAAACTTCCCAGTTATGAGAAAATATTGCCACTATGCGTTTATTTTATATAGGTATATTATCCCATACGCCCCAAAAAGAAAAGCTTGTTCCGAATATTAATTTGAACTTATTAATATACTTCATAATAATGTTCACTATAAAAACTCAGTAAAGAACGAATTCTTGAAATAAAAAAGAGCCGCTATTTTAGCGACTTAAAAAAAAGGGCTTATCTTTTCAATTGAATGATCTCCTGTTCAGTGAGCCCAGTTGCCTTAGCGATCGTTGATATATCCAAATTCAAATCCAACATATTTTTGGCCACTTCTGTGATACCCGATTTGATACCCGCTTTTCGAGCTCCTTCTAGCATCGACGCTTCATCATGCAAATATTTCTGACGCGCTTCGGAATCCTGGCTCAAAAATTGCAAGGTATCCATAGCCTTCTCTAATCCTGGTTCATTCATCTTCAGCACCTCCCAATGTGTAGCATCCACACCCTTCAGAAACAACAACCAGTTCTCAAGACCACCTTGTGATAGAATAACGTTAGGTAATTCCAGAAAATGAATCTCGATATCATCAATTAGGGTTAAAGCTGTCCGGTCTTCTCGAAGATGAAAAGTACTATGGTAATTATCATTGGCTAAAAAAGCATAGTTCAGGATATTAATTGTGACGCATTTTTCAATTCCTGATACTTCTCTCCCTCATGAAATTGACTGGAATATCGTTTACTCCAGTAAAACAACGTTCTTTTCTCAATGTCGTACTTATTAAATAGCTGCATTTCAATATCAATCAGTTTTTTACTCTGAGGTTTTAGCATAAACATCAAAGATCGATTACTTATCGAGCGGATCATCTTTGTCCGTGTATGGATTCATGAGGATGATCTCTGTAAGTGGTGGATCTCACGCTTCAGTAAGGACTCGATTCAGAAATGCCAGTAATACATCTTTATTATTCTCACTGCCAAAGATACGTTCGAAGACAAAATCTACTCTGGGATCAAGCAATTCCATAACAGCAACTCCGTTCTATATCCACTTCCATTATACCAAAAATCTGAGCGTTCAAAACAAGTTTCATACAGGCATCAACCTATTTAAGCCTGTCCAGCATAAGGGTTCTATTCGCCAATGGCGTTCAAGGGAACAATAGAATCCTTGGCTTATCTGTTGTGGCTTTGCTTTAATTCAGTGCACTGATTACTGCCCGACTTTCTTCCCCGCTTGTTTATTCCAGACGACAGGTTCCACATACCCAATCTGTTCAATACCAGGCGAAGCTTCTCATACTCAAGATCGCCTGGCTGAAGGTCTACCCGGGATAGGCTGTTACATTAATCTGCGCATTGGCACGATTCTGATGTTCATTCTCGTTTCCTTTTTTTGTGAGTAAAAGAAAAAGCTACTCTTTGTGCGACTCATTTTAAACCTTGCTGTAATGAAGCAAATAATTGGGCTGCTTGTTGGGTCGAATGTGCATCTTCTTCCATCTTCTACTCGCTAAATTGCTCCAATAAAATAAAGCCGATCCATTGAAGGATCGACTTTGGCTGTAGCATAAGGGCTATCTCTTAATGGTACAACAGCAACAATAAAAGTTTGGATACTCTCTAAACATAAAGCAACTGATGGTTGACTCCAAACGGAGTGCGACGGTGATGTCAAAAGATCAGCCAGGGCATTTCGGTATTTCAATCCACGCACTCCATACAGAGTGCGACACCAAAGGAGAGATAAAGAATGCATGAGTTCGAAATTTCAATCCACGCACTCCATACAGAGTGCGACAAGGAGAGTTTGATATGGCAGTTAACGATTGGGTAATTTCAATCCACGCACTCCATACAGAGTGCGACCAGCTCCCATCATTCCGTCCGGATGGCGTAAAGGTATTTCAATCCACGCACTCCATACAGAGTGCGACCCACCGTCTTGAGCTGCACGTTTTCCCATGACTTTATTTCAATCCACGCACTCCATACAGAGTGCGACGAGGACAGGCCAAGGCGATTATCTACTTCACGGATATTTCAATCCACGCACTCCATACAGAGTGCGACGGCTCGTGTGCGCATACATAACGCACCTTCTTGGATTTCAATCCACGCACTCCATACAGAGTGCGACGACCACGGGCTGCGTGTGACATCCTACTTATAACAATTTCAATCCACGCACTCCATACAGAGTGCGACGACGAAGTGCCCGGAAGAATTTGGAGTCAGAGTTATTTCAATCCACGCACTCCATACAGAGTGCGACCCATCCAAGATATCCCTCGCTGTCAATCGTGTCATGATTTCAATCCACGCACTCCATACAGAGTGCGACATGTATTCATTCAGGCATCTAATGTTAACGTAATATTTCAATCCACGCACTCCATACAGAGTGCGACTATGTACATCCTTCGAACAACTCCAAATCGCAATAATTTCAATCCACGCACTCCATACAGAGTGCGACATTCAATATGAGGTTGATGTTAAAGACGATATAATTTCAATCCACGCACTCCATACAGAGTGCGACACAAATTGCGAACAGTCTGAATATGCTCTTTGTTTATTTCAATCCACGCACTCCATACAGAGTGCGACACGTATATGCGCGGCGCATCTTGCCGGAATCGTCCGATTTCAATCCACGCACTCCATACAGAGTGCGACCTCCGTAGCTTCGCGCATTCTTACGTGTTCGATATTTCAATCCACGCACTCCATACAGAGTGCGACAGCGAAAAGTGACGTAATAACTATGCTTGAAGAATAACTATTAACGTATTTCCGATATTTCCACTACTTTAAACCGGTTATCACAAACTTTCGACTATAAATCATTGCCAAAAGGTCACAATAAAGACCTTTTCGACAAATTTCGAGGTGCGAATCCCCCAGGGAAATCATGTGAACTTGGCATTCGCACCTGTTAAAATGATCTCTTTAAGTAGTGGATCTCACTTTAGTTAGGACTCGATTTAAAATGGTATTTTTAACGCTAAAGATACTTTAAATACAAAATCTACTCGGGGATCAAGAAATTCCATAACAGCCACTCAAATCTCTATACACTTCCATTATACCAAAAATCAAAGCGCATAAAGCAAATCTCATGCATGCATCAACCTATTTATGGCTGGCCTGCCCCAATTGCGTTCAAGGGAACATTTACGATTGCCATAGCGCTTCTCTTTTGATCAACATTTACGTGCGTATCGTATATCTACGTCACTTTTCATTGCGAACGAATGTCTTAATTTATGGCATGAAAGTTTCATATCACTAACATTTGGATTGCCTTTCTAGAATGCTTCGAATGTGAGATAGACAATTTTCTGTATCTGGCTTATGGAGAGTCTGCGCCCTTTCTGAGATACAAAGAACGCTTCTTCCTGAAGTCTGTAAGGAGAAATCCTCTCCTTTTCTACCTCGAGTAGATAGTTCAGTAATACGTCTGGTACAGGTATCTCATTCCACTTTCGACCTTTCCCAAACACTTCAATCGTTCCTCTAGTTTTTTCAAATCTTTTAAATTCAACCTATGAGCTTCCCCAACTCGGAGACCACAGTAGGCCATAAGTAAAAATATCACAATGTTCCTGTTTTTATATCGTCTCTCTATATATTTAAGGCTTTCGGATAGATCCTCTTCCTCCAGGTAGATCGGTTTCTTATTTTTTTCAGTTTTATACTTTTTCACTTCGGCAGCCGGATTTTTTGAGGCAAGTTCGAAATCAATCAGAGCCATATAGAATGTTCGGGAGTTCACCTATAATGGGTCTACTTCATACATTAAAATCAATTTAAAATAAAAGTGCGTCAAATTCATGTTTGCCGCTATTATAATAGCACATATATTTCTTAATTATATGAAGTACATACACATAGACTTAAAATTGCAAATTAAATAACAAGCACAGATCAGCACTAAGTACGATATTTGAATATTCTCCTCCCTTGCTCCAAAATCACATTCAGCTTCCTTTTCTTAGCTAAAGTGCTTGATAACGAACTTAATTTATCTATTTCAAATAGGATTACAGTTCCGGTGGAATTCCTCTTAGCGTTGAAGCTAGTCTCTTGATCATACTGCTATCAGTTAATCGCTCAAAAGGGACTCTCTTCTACACTTAGATGTACATCTAATCGGTAATCGGACTATGTTCTTGTCCATTCCGGCAATCGGTACAAGTTCTTGTTCTTGCCTCGGGACACGAACTTGTACCGATAAAATAAAAAAGCCGCTAAATTAGCGACTTCAATGGGTATATGTTCTTGTCCCGCGACAGTTCTTCACGGCTTCTAACTTTTTGCCTTTAGTCATAAGACTTAGTTCCTGATACAAAAAATCGTTATAACAAGCGAAGTCTTATTTCATATGCTTTTATCCAAGAGTATGATCTCCATCACGATACTATTTAGATAATTACCTACTCCGAAATGACACGTTGTTGTTGTGCTTTTCGGCAATGGTACATATTTTTTGTCAAAGCTTACAAAAAATGGTGCCTTAAAACAAAAAAGCCGCTACAATAGCGACTTTAAATGGAGCAATATTCTTGTCCCGCGACACGACACGTTGAAGCGTCCTCACCTGCTCGGACGCTTCTTCGCCTATCGTTCTTAAGTTGTGAACATTTTGTTCGGTCATTATTTCGAAAAATCCGACGCGTTCATTGTGCCTCTTTTGACCCCGATGGCATAAACCACTCCTTGCGTCCTTAGATACACATTTAGTGTAGCATCGCTATACGTACCCGTGGACGAAATGGAGAAGTGACCCGATGAATCAATCTGCACTGGAATTTTCTCCAGCATCTTTCCACCTTGAACGCTATCCTGATGCTGATCGATCTGAATCTCCAATTGCTTGCTCGCCTGATCTATGAATTTCCCTTCCACCACCAACCTGCCGTCAGTGCCGAATTCAACAATCAACGTTTTGCTACCAAGTGCCGGTCTAATATACACTTCCGGAAACAGCTGTTCAGGTAGTTTTTTCTCGGAAGTGCCTGATTTCGGTGCTCCAACCAATTGCTTCATGTTGGACTGCAATTGCATCAAAATCACTGCTGCCTGTGCTCGAGTAACGATATCGTTGGAACCAAACATCTTACTCTGATTGCCTTCAGTTCCGCGCATGTAATTATGAGCCAGCACGTAGTCCACTGCATAAGTATAATCGAAGTTCACACCGTCCATCGAAGCAATCAGGCCAGCTGCGCGGTAACGGTTAATTGGCTTATCCCGGAATTCGCTTTTGCCCAGACCTGAGCTGAACAGTAGCAGGTTGCGGGCCTTAGCCACGTTGTATGCGCCTTCCGCCCAGTGCTTCTTTTTCTTGGAAGCATACGATTCGTCATCAATTTTGTAGGTGCGTAGCAGCATGATAAGGAACTGCGCTTCACTCACGGAATCTTCTGGCCGGAATTTTCCGTTTGTGTCCGCTCCAGCGATACCTGAACGAAGCGCCCACTCAATCGCTGCTTGGTCGGCACGTCCTGCGATATCATTGACCTTGGCCGGATCAGTTAATGGGTAGCTCTTGCTCTTGAGACGCTCGAATACTCGTACCGGTACTGTTCCCTTCACCTCACCGGAGCTGATCGTTACCTTGTAACTGCCAGGCTTAACTCCTTCGAGCATGCCATCCGGCGAAACTTTCAGACCCGCAGGGGAACTGCTGGAGTATGCGATCGCCGTTTTTGGAGTTGCGAATGTCCCGTCGTCGTAAGAGGCTACGATCTGCATCGGCAACTTACTTCCTGAATTCAACACCAATTCGTCGTAGTGAGCAGATAAACCCTTCATCGTGTGCCCTTTCCCCGTCGTGAACGACCAAGTTTTGCTTCGTCGCTGCGACTCCTTATACAGCGTATAATCAAACTTCACCGTATAGACGCTGTAGCCGTCCAGCACATCCTTGGGATACAAGAACACCGTATTGCCATGCAGTTCACTGTAGTACGGAACATCTTGTCCTTGAGAATCCAAAATGCTGGCTTCAAACGAATCGATGGCGAAGCCTGCTGAAGCGGAGATGATGCCACCCGAGTGTTCAACACCGAAGCGGACAAGAGGATTCGGCCTCTCGAATCCGTAGAAACCAACGTCCGCTTCTTTCATTCCGTCATACGGATATACTCTCGCTTCCGTACTATCCTTCTGTAACTTCATGAATGCTGGGTTCATGACAGCAGTACCATTCTGTAATCCAATGCCGACCGATGTGTACTGCTCATCCAATATAATCTGGCGATGATAAGCGGTGCTTAGCCAGGCATCGACCGCTTGACGTGTTGTTGCCATATTAAAAGACATGACTTCAGCTACCGATTTATTTGGCCATCCAGCTGCCTTTCCCCGGTCTCCTGCTGTCACTCCCGTAAATCCTGGGGTACCCGGTCCCTCCTCATGGGCCGTCCTTCCTTTGAACTGAGTTGTATTGTAATATGTCGCGTGTGCTTGAGACGCCTGAGACAATCTCGCATCAAGCTCCAAGGGGCCTACGCCTACCTTCGCCCGAATCTCATTCAGATAAGCCAATCCGTCGAGTTGATCCTGTGTGAATCCTCCTTGGGAGACCATCGTAGCCGATGCCGCCGATGCGTGATCCACTGGATAAGCCGGCACGATGACAGTTAGGGCAAAGGTTGCAGCGAGCATATATATACCCCACCCACGTCCCTTTTTCCGGGTATTCCCTTGATTTTGCATGTCTTTCTTGCTGCGTTCGCTTGATTTCATATTCGTTTATCCTCTCTGCATCCCTTATTTACGAATTTTACTAGTATGTTTGGGACGCGTTCGCATCCAATTTCCCATAACGATTATTCAAAAATTTAATTTTCACTTGTCCTGATTATGTAAAGCATGAATCAAGAAATCTATCTCTGAACATATATTCTTCAAAACATCATAAGGAGGCAATCCAAGTTACGTTTGAAAAGATGGGTGAGCGTTCATATTTCTAATATTTCTTAGCTTGTGATATCTAGACTGCTTTTCTTGATCAATCATATTTCTCTTTGACATCCTGTCTATTATAGACGAGAGCTGCAAACGAGTGGTTCCAGTGTAATTTGATCCGCATATCTTTTCATGAATATGGGAAATCGTTGCCTCAAAAGCTTTAAATGCTTGATCCAATGATAGTGTTATCAATCGACTCTATTAGAGATGTCTCCGTAATTTTTTGATATTCACCTGTCAGAGGATCTCTGTAACCGAAAAAATTAAAAGGTTCATCTGCATTCTAATAGTTCTCACTTGTAATTCGTTTCATTTACCTACCCCACTATTCTAATAGTTTACTTGCTTTAGATTCCGTATAATAATTATATCGGCACTTCATCACTGATGGCTTAAAATCAATGATTCGAATTACTAGGAAAGTGGATATACTTTGACAGTACAACCTAAGACTTCTCTCGCCATTTCTCATAGCCATCAAGTATCCTTCTGGGTTCCGCTTCAATTATTTTACGAGCTGCAAAGGTATCACCAGCTCTGAGAGCCTCTATAATGCTTGACTAGTCCGTACGATCAATTAACTTCACGTAATTTACACCAGCCAGCGTTTTACATGAATCTGTGAATCTGGTTGTTGCGATGACAACCGCTTTTTTAGTCTTATAGTATCTCATACAAGAGAAAACTTCTTGAACAGCACTAATGCCTACCGGATTTCTACCGAATATCTTTGGCTTGAACGACATTTTCAACTCCAACTGGATCAGTAAAAACGATATCAACTCCAAAGTCACGACTACCTATAGTCTTATAGACACCAGAATAGCCTAGTTCGATTAATAATCTGTATAAGTACATCTCAAAACCGGAGCCGTTTTCCATTCTATCAATATCAGCTAATGTAATATCTCTTAGTTCGTAGTCCTCCTTATCAAATACAACGATCTTTCGTTTTCTCGACTAGATGAGAATTAATTAATATAGACAACACAAAAACTTAAGCAATAATCAGCAGAAAAACAATATACTCCATTAGACCTACACTCCTTCTAATTCCTAGTACAATAATACCATATATTTCAAGGTTATAGATAGAATTTGTGATCACAGTATTATGAAAATCAAGATTTTCAATTTATGCAAACAAGCTATAAGCCAAGGTCTAAAACGGATGATCTGGCTAAATCGTTATCTTCAAGCAGCAGAGGGGACTCTTAAAGAAGGCTCAGCGCGATGAAGATGTCTTCAAATTGGCGAAGAAAACCTTTCATCGCCGGAAGTTTCACGTTTCATCTAAATCAGTATCATGTATAATCTCAAACGAAGTCGTGGATTGATGAAGAAATTCGGTTTGGTCTGTCCTCATCTGAAACTCAAACCATACAAACGAGTGGCTAAGGCGACTCAGGAGCATCGAATTTAACCCATCCTTTTTATAGAGGGACTTCATGAAAAGAATCCCTGGTCTCGCTCTTCTGACAGATATCATCTATTTACCTTATGGCCACTCCAAGATGGCCTATTTGTCCTTCAACAATATGGAAGCAAGCATTCCAGGGATTGGGGATAAGATTCGCATTGAGTAAAAGTAGTAAACGTTTCATAGAGGTTACTTTTCTTCTCTCTTGTTTAACTTCTGTTTGAGTATCATGATTTAGTATGTAAGCATTAGCTCAATAAGGGTAAGGTTACAGTTAAAGTGGTGGTAGCGTATCTATATTCCAGTGAAGTCAGTGTTGGGGCATCATCGAACTGAGATGCGGGCACATAAAAGATCTCGGCTATTAAATAATAAGAAAAACTTTTTGTTCTGTAAAACATGAAGTCCATCTCAAATGAGATGGACTTCATTGTTCATACTAGTTTTTATTCATCATATTCCCACTTCAGAATGTCTTTAGCCTCCTTGATCACTTTTCCTTTTTTGTTGATGTAATAGGCTTTTCCATTTTTATAAACAATAGCTTGTCCATTACTGAAACTCGTTACACTACTGTAAATCGCGGGGATGACCATTGTACCTTTTTTGTTGATGAAGCCGACTTTTCCGTTGTGTAGAGTTACAGGAGCTAACCCTTCCGAATAAAAAAAGATACGAGCATACTTAGGCTTCACAACAACTGTTCCTTTTTCATTGATGAAACCCCAGTTTTTGCCGATTCTTACTCCAACCAATCCTTCATGAAAACCAGTATCATGAATTTCGTCAAACTGCGGCTTAATTAAGTAGGCTCCTTTTTTATTGATAAACCCATACTTTCCATTGATGCTGACTGGGGCTGCCCCTTTAGCGTTAAATGGTTTGGCTGTCTGAAATTTTGCCGGAATGATGATTTTTCTGTTTTTATCAACATAGCCATATGCCCCTTGGCTACTCTGGTAAACATATAGCTTCTGATTGTGAGGATCATCATTAAAGATTTTTAGAATACTAGGTTCTTCAGATTCAACGATAAATTCGATGATAAACTCGTTCCATACATAACCACCGATTTCATATACCGAGAGTTCTAGCAGGTATTTCCCAGGTTTCACCTTTGGGGCGAATTTGACGGTATACGAAAACGCACCACCTTCGCCCGGAAGCAATTTTAGCACCCCTGGCGAGCTTGTGACAGAAACCATGTTTTCTCCAGCGTGACCCCAACCGGACAAATAAGCTCGGGGTGTTAGATACATCGTTTCGTTGGTGTTATTGGTATAATGGGAGGGAATATTGAGTTTCTTCGCTTCGCCAGGTTTTAATTTAATCGTTTGGATCGCTTTTTGGCTTGCGGAAACTTGAGTAGGAATGCAAAGTACAGATAATAGAATGGTAACAATAGAAAGCAGTAATGCTAATCTCAATTTCTTTCTCACGCTGAAACCTCCAGTTGATTTTCATTAAACTCTAATATATGTAAACTTCTAACTTATAAATGAGCAATCCAATTCTAGCAAACGGTAGAATGAAAAAGAATAGATGCAAGTAGCAATCCCTTTTTGATGAAGGCTAGTTACATACCTAATCAGGGCCAGAAGAGAAACCATGACGTCATATAAGGGTACCATACCTAAAGTCCGCCCTTTTTCAACTATTTATTTCCAGAATAACCTACTCTTTTTCTTAATCCAAATGGCTATGGCGAAGTCATATATAGTTGCTTCGACGATCAAAAGATTCTGGGAGAAAGTGTTGGTTGGGTCAAACACAGCCATCCGACTTCCAGTTGACCATTTCTGGTAGAAAGCAGATGGGATAAAAGCGCCCTAGTCCTTCCTTTCATTTTAATAAATTTAATGGTACACTGCCCTCCGCCAGGCTTACATACTGATTGACTAAGACCAATTGCAAACTTTGCATAAGAACCAAATTTAAAGTTTATTTACTTAGATTCACTTTCTCACTCCCCTCTAGGTAATTTTTAACATGAAACAATTTACAATTATATTTTACTTATTGAAAATTATCAATTAATAATTCGTTAAAAAAATAATTAATCTCCTTCATATCTACGAAACGTGATATTCAACATATACATTGTTGTTATGAACATATTTAGAATGTGAAATGCCCTGCCTTAATATTATTGTTTCAACTACAGCAACTTGGAACTTTTCCCAGCTTCCTTCCAAACGGAATGAGTTTATCTACTAATAAAAATGTAATGAATATAATAGAAGATCAAGCATCAGTAAGAAATCAAGGATTTTGAGACGCAACAGTCCTCCCTTGATGGTATGTACATTTCTTTCCTCGCAAGTCTTGATGAGTATTCTGTTTTTTGATTGACAATCAACAGGACTCATTAATGTGGCAGCATTAATGACAAGCTCCATCTTGGAAGCCCAACGCATGTAAATAGTCCCCTTCCCTACGGCGGTTCAATGATACTGTTTCAACGAAACAAACAAAAAAGCCACTGTAATAGCGACTTTGAATGGAACAATGTTTTTGACCCTCGGCAGAAGTTTAAAACCCAAGACAAGCAAAATCAACTCATTGCAAACATTACTGTTCATCACTTGGTCATTGGTGTAGACATCGCCCAAGAGGTCCATATTGTCCGTGCAGTCAGCTTACATGTGAAAAGGACGGCGAATTTGCCGTCCCTTTTTCACTCCCCGATTCAATGGTTGTCATTGGAGGCAGCTGGTTCAATAACTCCGCTACCATACTTCACAAGCGATGCTTGCAAGATATCCAGTTGTCGGATGATCCGATATCCTTGCTCTGTCCCTAAGGGTTGGAGGATGACCAAACCTAGATGATCCAGAACCTCCTGGAGCTGATTCTTGAACGTGTGATAGTGTGCAACCAAAACCTGGTTGGTTCCGAGCTCCGGCTTCACCTCCAGCACTTGCTGTAATTCATCTACACTGGGCAGGCGTTCATCGGTTTTTACCGCACCCTCATTAGGAAAAGCCAAGACAGCCGTTTGCAGCGCACGTATAACCGGACTGGATAAAACCGGTATTTGCAACGGGATTTTTTTATTCCTCAAAATTTCCCCTAACTGCCGCGCCTGTGTTTTCCCCAACTCGCTTAAAGGGTCTTCATCACCATTGCCCCCAACAGGTCTTGCATGGCGAAAGTACAGATTAAAGCCACCCTGAAGCAACAGCGAAAAGGGATCCCCTCTTTTCGCCGGATGCTGAATTATATCCATAGCCCATCCAGTTTTTGAAATTTTATGCTGGATCGGGAGCAAGTTCTGCTGGGACAGCAGACCCTCCATTGTCCGGTGGCTGCTTTCGGCCGCCTCTAATCCTGTCGCCTCTGTCGATATCTCCACGATGGAATTGCCGGCCACCGTCCAGATCTCCACACTCTCTTGAAATCCATCCCATTGCCCCTTGTACTTTAGAGCAGTAATTGGGCCTAACACCCTGGTTTCTGTCAAAATGGCGCTAAAGTCGCGTTCTCCCCATTTTTGAGTCTGCAGCATTGGAGGGGCATTTTCATTCAGAATGCCTCTCCACTCTTCCAAGTTATCCTCTTGAACGATCTTTGCTTTTACTTCATAGGAAAGATCAAACGTACGGTCAGCTCCGCTCCAATCAACCTCTTGTTTGCAGGTGGGGTCCTCAAGATCAAATCCAAGCTCCTTTGCATGATCCATTACCTGCTGCAGATCTTGACCCTCAGAAAAGTTAAACCTCTTCTTATAGGTGATTTCCCATTGATCTTTATTCGGTTTCAGCCGGGCACGTAATATCCAATTATCGCGGAAGAAATCCTGTTCTGGCGTATCTATGAAACGGATATCGATCTGTTGCCCCTCCGATTGATCTAAATGCACAAGCTCTGTGCGCAATGTATGCTTATCCGTAAGCACCTGGTTGGCATCGAGCAGAAACTTGATTTCATACTGCGTGTCTACATTACTCAATGCAAAACCCACTCCTTTCATATATTCACAAAATCCACATGTCGGTAAATTTGTTCCCTAAAAACCGTTCAAACGCGAGATCAGTGCCCTCAAATCGGGTAGATTGCCAATCCGTTGGCTGGCAGGTCTGCCTGGCGCGTCCTGCTGCGGACTGCCCGTTGTGCGCAGCATCTCCCGCACTATTGCGTAAGGCAGTTGCCTTCCACCGCGTGTAAGATGAATGCTCTGCAAGCATGCCAGAGCTCCAACAACAATTGGAGATGCGCTGGAGGTGCCGCTGAACTGGTCGGTATACCACGAATTCTCGCCGCTGCCCCGTGATTGATCGCCATAACCGGTAGTTGTCACTTCCCTTCCCCAACCTTGCGCGTCAATAGCCGATCCATAGTTGGAGAAGTCCAATCTGGATCGTGCGGGTCCGTGATTACGGCCATGGGTTCCTTTCGGGGGAGCTCCTGCTCCGACAAGAATGGCTCCAGAATCTCTTCCTTGTCTGCGAAAGGGATTGCTCCAGTTGGGAGGAAAGCCATCTTTGGGCTGATCGTACATCGGATCATCTAGATTTTCTCCGCCATTCCCCGCCGCCTCCACAACAAGAATCCCTTTAGCAACAGCATATTTTATCGCAGCCAACATATCGGGGTACCACTCAATGGCAATGTATCCCCGTTGATCGGGTCGCCAGACATAATTATAGTGCGGGCCGGGGACATGCATTTCCAACAGCAAAATGTCGCCGGTCCGCAATTGATCAGCGGCTTTGCGTATCGCTTCCGGGGCGCAAAGCCGGATGGAATCCAGCAGCACGTCGGGGCTGTCCCCTGAGAGCGCGCAGCTTTCGTTCCAGGCGATGCCAGCTATGCGAGCCTCGGGGCAAATCCCTTTAATCCCTTTGGCATCGTGATCCCCGCCCATCACCCCAAGCACGGCAGTTCCGTGATCGTTATAGTCATTCTCCGTACCAATGATACCTTGCTCATTGACCTGCAAATCCTCATGTGAAAAGTTCCATCCGCTTTCAAGATCAATGATCCGCACTCTGTTACCATAACCGCCGGGCAGGGTCCAGGCATAATACGCGTCAATCCCTGTCGGTGCTGCATTTAAATAACCTTGCCGTTCGCCGAAATCCGGAGTAGCTGACGGCAAGAGGGATACATCCTTCTCCGTTTCCACTGCAACTGGGCGGGCATTTCCGGTTCAGGCCGCACATAAGCACCTTGAATTCGGCTGTCTTGACGCAATTTCTCGGCAATATGATCCAATTTATCATCGGGAGCGTCGACCCTGTAGAAGATGTGCAATCCTGCCTTGGCCTCGGCCATCTCAGCGGTCATTTCAACAATCTCGGCTTCAGCTTCCTGTTCCCGCGCAAATAACGGAAGCAGTTGAAAGGATTCTCCCATCTCCGCAGACAATTCCGATAATAGCGTGTGGACTGTAGGCAGCGGCTGAATCAAGGAGCTCTCTGGAGGGTTTAATGCACCGGGGTCTGATATAACGATCAGCTCGCGTCTGTTCTCGGGCATGCGCCCAGCCGCCGATGCCCGACTCATACCTTTACCATGTCTTGTCCTGATTCTGCGGATGCTTGGGGAGATGCGCCGGCTTCCTTCCATTTCAGCACATTGGCGTACACATCACGGTCAATCCGGGTACCGGAGTTGCTACCGTTGGCAGCACAACCGCCGTAAGCGTGAATACAAATGACTTGATTCGTCTCACCTAGACATACCGGACCTCCGCTGTTACCGCCCATTGTGTCCAATTTGTAGTATACTTTTCGCGTCTGTACGTTATCGACAATCCCCTTCATGTACCACTGTGTGCCGTTTTTATCGTAAGGATAGCCTGTATTCAATATAGGCTTTTGATTGATAGTGTCATTAGGATCATACCTGAAGCCAAAATAGCCAGTGTTGTTGCCTATGGTAGAATTTAGAATGATTGCCCCATAGTCATATTCTTGATTCCCATCTTGAACCCAGCCGTTGACGGACCAGAAATGCTCGGTTGTAACGGTGAACCGTCCATAAGGTTCGAGTCTGTCATCTTTACCTGGAATGACAACTATCGATTTATGCCATTTTCTAGTTTCGCTGTCAAATACACAATGCCCCGCAGTAATCACCGTACCCGGACCACATAGCCACCCCGTTCCAACGCCCTCACGTCCATCATCCAGTGTAATAATTAACCGGCAGACCGCGGACCAGGAGAATTTCGCGGTATCCATTACTCTAAGCCTGTCATCAAGCTGGCAGACTTCCTCTTTATTCACAAATAGCAACGACTCAATGGATGGAAGCTGTTTGTCTTTGATATCTGTTTCCGCTGCCCCCCGATTGGAGAGGGTACCCGTTCCTTGAAAAGCTTCGGTCTGCGCCGAATCAGCCGCTGTATTGGTAGCGGCAGCCATAACTTCTCCTTTACCGCTCACCATATTATGCAATGTATCAGCCATCTAATTTCACTCCTTACGACTATTTGTACATATTTTCGTTATCCGGCATTTTTGCTCTTCTAGATTAGGCATATTCACTGACATTGACCGGGTGTTGCCGTAAATGTTCCTCCAGCAGCTCGTCGGCTGTAAGATACAACAGACCGTTACCTTCAACGGATTTCGGTCTTCCCAGCGGAATCGTCCGCTTCGTCAATTGGGCGTAAAGCTCCGGCTCGGTCAACTGTCGGTTAAACTGTTCCGCACTTTGGCAGCTATTGATTAGCAGCGCCAATGCCCCGGCTACATGCGGTGCAGCCATCGAAGTGCCGGAAAGGATTTTGTAGGGGATGGACTTATCCTCCGCTAGCTCCAGCGGATACGTCGACTTGATGTCCACACCCGGAGCTAGCAGATCAATTTCATTGTTCATCGTCAGGAATGGTGCCGAATCAGAGTTGAAATTAATGGCTCCTACTGAAGTCGATTCATTGAACCCGGCGGGAAAACGAAACTCTTCTTTTCCCGTATTTCCGGCTGCACACACGACAATAATATCGTTGTCTACTGCACGCTTAACCGCGTCATGAATCCCTTTGTGGTCAGTTGCAAAAGACAATGACATCGAGATGATCTGTACATTTTGGTCAATCGCATAATGAATCGCCTGGGCAATCCATTCCGGTCTTCCGCGCCCTTGACGGTTGAGAACTTTCAGAATCAGCAGCCCTGCTTCGGGAGCAATGCCGACCACGCCGTCCCCATTTTTCGTCGCAGCGATAATCCCGGCCACATGCGTTCCGTGTCCGTTGTAGTCCTTGTACACGCGAGGAATTCCATCGTCATCATCGGTGAAGTTCTTACCGCCCATAATCCGCTCGCGTAAATCGGGATGTTCGGCATCACAGCCGGTATCTAGGACTGCTATCATAACTCCCTTGCCATAATTCCCTTGTTCCCAGTATTGCGGGGCCTGGATCATCTGCACGCCTTTCGGGATTTCTTTCACATGCTGCCGCACACTTACCATTTCGACCGGAGGCAGCTGTACGTCATCTGCATTGCCTACAAACGTTGACATGATTCACCTCTTGTAACAAATTTCAGCTTTTAGCTGCGTGGTTATTATTTGAGCATCTTTTCATATCATCCACTCCTTTTTTTGTTAACGTGTTAAGCCACTGCAGTGCATTGCCGATTTTCCAAAAGTTAATCCGGATACCGGGTGATCCTTGGTTCATAATATTGTTTGGTTAAAAAATACTCATTACGAAAAGGAGTAACGTCAATGACCGAACCGCAGAACGCATTGAAGATTTGTGTCATCTTGAAACCCCCTGCTAACAAAAACAACGAAGCGGTGTCCATCGCAATAAAAGAACGGGCAGATAATGCCGGCCCGCTTGAGCTGGAAGCCGACGCCTTGGAGAACATGACCGCCCGCAATGAAGTCGGCCCCGAGATGGCCGTTATGGTCCGAAAACTGTGGCGAAACGGCAGAAGGCTACGCGTCCGCTTTCTGGACGGAGAGCCTGCGATTCAGGCCAAGGTCGTCCGTTGGGCCAAGGAATGGGAAAAGTATGCGAATATTACCTTTGATTTTGGCGATCACCTGGAGGCGGAGATCCGGATTACCTTTCTCGACAAAGATAAAGCCTACTCGGCCGTAGGGACGGATGCGCTGTTATTCAATACGGGGGCAACCATGAATTTCGGCTGGTTTGACCAGGATACCGAGGAGTCGGAGTTCGAAAGAACCGTCATGCATGAATTCGGCCATGCCCTGGGATGTATTCATGAGCACCAGAGTCCATCGTCTGGTATCTGCTGGAACGAACAAGCTGTTCTGGAGCATTTCCGTAGAAGCGACTGGGACGAGGAGACAACAAGACACAATGTATTGGATAAAGAAAACCCCTTAAATACAAACTTCACTGAATTTGACCCCAATTCAATCATGCTGTATCCTTTCCCGGGTGAATTGACCTGCGACGGAAGAGGTACGCCGTTCAACACCACCCTGTCGGAAACGGATAAAAACTTCATGCGTCAAATGTATCCGCGCGTAGCCGCGCCCGCACCGGAGCCAGTTATGGGCTGATAATTCACACTTGGAGCAGTAAATCAGAGGAACCTGTTCTAATGAACTACGGCATTGCAGAGATCCCCATCAATAAGCTGTTTTATTTTATTTAAATAACCCCAAGGCCCTTTATCTTGTTCTAAAGGGCCTTGGGGTTATTGTGTTAAGCTTTCCGAGCAAGGATTGTGCTGTGTATGCGGAGTACTATGGGACGTGCCTACTGAAATAAGCCGGTTCATCGTATCCGAAGTAGAATAGACCTTATTCGAATGGACCAATCATGGAAGTACGGTTCCCGTTGCTATCATATTCGAACGTTGTTTGCTTCCGTCGGGATAAATCATCCGTTTTAACTGTCCAGTTAAAGCATCAAATTCGATGCTCTCTGCCAAATATTATGTAGATACAAAACATCTAGAAAAGATTAGTCCTAGATATATCTCAATAAAGGATAAAAAAGTCCTTAAAAGGCATTTAACAAATCAAGGTCTCTTCCTCAGATACTACATAATTAACTTCTCTCTACACTCGAAACCCAATTTTTAAAGCAGTCGAGTACTTCTTCCAAATTTGTTGCTCCACCTGCACCGTGAAACACTCTATCCCTCACAATACAGTAGAACCAATCTTCTTCATTTCTCTCTTCTTCGATCATATCAAACGGAACATCCTCTAAAAAAGTATCTGTCAAATCGATTTTGACAGACCAACCGGGATTATCCACAGTATCAATTTTAACACCGTATGAATGCTCCCAATCACCATTACAGTTTTCAAGATACCAGTTTTGAAGCCATTTTAATGCGTTCATCATCTCTACCTCTTCTTCGGAATTTCATCTGGTCTTGCTGGTCTAACTCCCCCAGGTATTGATTTACCATTAACATGAGGTGTTGGAACATCTTGTTTTGTTAATCTGTTGATATGACCCTTTCCTTTTCCATCAAGTGAGCTTAGTTATCTGTATTTCTGCACTATATAACCGAACCCAAATCCATAAAAAGCTGAATGACCATTCCCCGGTGGAATACCGAGAAACGGTCGCAGCTTAAATTTCGACTTTTTTGTCTACTTGACAGGGTTATGAACATAAATGGCGACTTTCATTGAACTAATGATTCTTGTCCTTATACAATTTTTTTCTAACGACAATAAATCAGTGTTCTATGGCTACCAAATACTTTTCATTGCCTTTTTTATTAATCAAAGCAACTTCAAAATCAGATTCCCATTTAAGTTCGCCTAAATGTTTAGCATAGGCAAATTCATCTGGTTGTTCTGATAAGACCTTTTCTAAAAGTACTTGCGTACCATCTCGTTGTAGAATAGATATGAATATATCCATGCTTTCTACATTATTATGGCATATGACTTTAGCATTGTACTTCTTATTAGGACTCTTTACTGTTTTTTTCCAAGTCCATTCATTTACATAACCTAACTCTTCTATTTGTAATGCTATTTCTCTAAATGGCTCAATCTGCCAACTATTACGTAGAGCAAGTTTCTCGATCCCGTCCATTAGTAGTCGAAGCGTAACCTTTTTTTTCTCCAACTCATTTTTTGCACGAAAGTCATTCAAACTAAATTGGATTGGCGCCGAACACACACCTGAATCATTAACAATTCTTTCGTCCGAAATGTTTTCTACACATTCTATTAGGACTTTCCAACAATCTTTCGTTTTGTATTTCCCAAATAAACATTCAAACATAGCTGTAATACAGCGAGTTTCCAATCTAAATGAACGTCTTTTCCATTTCCAATTCAATTCATAATCTAATTTTGTTGCTTCGTTGTACTCACATTTTTGTTTTTTCATTATAGATTCAATGCTTTTATCATTCTGAATATATGGTAAGTCTAAGTCGAATTCTTTTAGATACATCTGATTTTCTCCTAACTTTATTCCCATGGGTGTGGTCTTTGAACAAAACGATTATTATGATACCTCACCCAAATATGTAGAAGTCTTAAGAATTATCCACTTCTCTATAGGGGAGGAAAGTAACCCTGTTTCAAAACTAAATACTTCCTGGCTGGAAAATTTACTGGATTCCTTAATATCAGCAGTTCATATTACACCAGAAAATCTAGCGATGGATATGGTTCTCACAAAGTTACTTATACAGGATATTTAAGATTTACACCGTGAGTAGTACAACTTAATTTATTCCTATTAAACATAATTCATATATCAACTCAAAGATTCAATACTAAATAAAGCTAAGGATCGCCCTTGTCAAGAAACGATCATTAGCTTTATTTGCATCAGAGTGATCTCTGAATCTATAGGCGATATATTCTTGCACTATTTATTCGGGTCACGGTGCCACTTATTATCTCCCATTATTCTATCAACAATATGATGAGCTTCCCAAACAGCCGCAATCTCTAATCCTTCGCATTCTTCGCGATTAGAAGGTCTAATCTCTCCCATATGATAAATCAAATATTCTCCTGATATCTTATCAATGATACAGGCAGGTGGGGGCCATGCCTCTTCTTCATCCGGGAATGGACGATTCTCAATGACCGGCCAATCCCCTGATTTCAGTACATCATCATATACACCCACGATAAATTGATATTCCTCTTCTTGAGGTATCTCTTCTATAGAGTCACTTGTAAGATTATAGATTGCAATACTGGCATCTTTAAGCCTTCTCCCAAAGGCAAACTTATCGTTAGGCAAAGGGATAGCGTAGATATCACCCAATTTTATTCGTTTACGTTTCGTTTTTTTCACGGTTTTCCAAACTCCTTCGTTGCGGCTTTAATATACTTACTGTACTTCTTATTTTTCGGAGAAATACCATTAATCGCATTCCCTGAAGTACCATTTTTAGATTTGGCGCCGCCATTTTTTATGATCATTTGCTGTTCTCTTCCACGTATTGCATTTTTGTTACTTGATGATCTATCAATGGTTGCCCGACCATATCCATTTTTATTCATATGGTGGTTAGTATCCCTTTTAGCGATGTTTTCTAAAGGCGTACCTTTTCCACTTGTTCGCCCAGTATAAACAGTACCCGTTTTAGTGTTGGTTTTAGTGTAAGTTTGATACGTTTTAGTTGTGGCTTTTTTAATTGCCTTAGTCGCTGCTTTTTGGGCAACTTTTTTGACTGTGGTTTTTACTACTTCCTTTGCTACCACTCGAACAATCACTATGATAATAATGGGAATGAAAGGAAAATTCCCATCGTCATCTACTAACGAAACCGGATTATTCAGTGAGTAACTATATCCATTTCGGTTTAATGGATTATCTAAGTCCGTATCCTGTTCAAGATCTAGTGTTATAAAATTTCCATGCTGAGGATTATAATAACGACTTAATAAATAATAAAATCCTGTCTCAGTATCATATTTATAACTAGCATACCGGTAGGGGTTCTCTTCGGCAAGGATACCGCTCTGGCTTATCACATTCCCCCATGCATCATACTCATACTGAGCTACTTCTTGTCCGTCTTCATCAGTTAAAGCTACAACATCACCATGACCGTTTAACTGGTAATAATAGGTATGCCCATCTTTAGTCATTGCTACCGGACTTCCACTATCATCCCACGTATACTCTCGAAGTGTTTTGTTATTTCCATCCGTTTCATAGATGACTTCATCGCCATCATAGAAAAAATTCGTCGTTCCGGACTGACCAATTGACTGGATACGTCGCCCCTGTTCATCATAACTATAGTGTTGTATACTCTGACCAGCTTGATCTTGCACTTCAATTAATTGATCCAGTGCATCATATATATACGTTTGTTTCCCATCGTTTAATAGGTTTCCATTATTGTCATACTGATAAGCTTGTCCATTAACAGAAGTTAATTGATTGGCGTTATTGTGTTCGTATACAGTGGTTTGCTCCTGCCCATTGGTGACAACTACTTTTTGTGTCCGATTACCTACATCGTCATAACTATATTTAATCGTTTTCCTATCGGGAAGAGTTTCTTGTTCGAGTTGGTTAAGCGCATCGTACTCATACGTTGTATCACCTAATTCCGAATGAATTGTCTTTACATTCTCATTGGAGTCATATGTGTAGTTGTACTCGCGAATTACACTCCCTGTGCTGGAGTAATCTCCGTAAGTGCGCAACTGTTCCCCAGAATCGTAGTCAGCCTTGGTTACAATTCCGTTTGCTCGATTGGCTTGTTCCAATGCAGCCATATCATTGTACTGATATGAAATGAGGTTTTGATTATCTTTGGTAATACTTTTCACTTGATCTAACTCTGTGTAATCATAAGTTACAGTAGACGAATGTGCATCAGTTGTATAAGAGAGCTCCTGAAGTCCACTATTCGCATTATAAATATACGACTTTTGATGTCCTCTATCTACCTCTGTTTCAGGTAACCCATCAGACTTATACGTAAAGGAACGAACACCATTGTTTACATTGACAAGTAAACCATTTTCATCATATTCATAAGCCCACTTTTGTTGCCCGTCTATACTTATAGTTTTGAGTTGATCCAAAGCTGTGAATGTCGTAGAGATTTTGTTCCCGTTAGGAGTTGTGGTCTCCATTAGGTTGCCATTTGAATCATATTTGTTATCGGTCACATTGCCAATGGCATCTGTCTTTTTCGTTAACTGATTTTGCCCATTGTACTCATACTGAACTACAGCCTGTTTTGGATTAATCGTTTTATACAAGTTTCCGACTGTATCATACTCATACGTTGTCTCTTTTCGCTTCGGATCAATTACAGCTTTCAGACGATTTAACTTATCATAATGGTAATCGGTACGATTGTTATTTCCGTCGGTATTTGCGATCATATTCCCAACAGTATCTGTTGTCACTGTTGTTGTGTTTCCTGCTGCATCTATTACCGATTTGATATCGTTACCTTTATCGTCGTAGCTGTACGTTTCTATCGATTGGTCTGGATACGTCGTCTTTTTTAAGTTTCCATAGGTGTCATATTCATAACGCGTCACCTTTTGCTTCGCATCCACGATGGTTTCCAAATCACCAACTGCGGTATACGAGTAATTAGTCACATTTTGTCTAGGGTCAATTTCTTTGACCACGTGGTTCAGGTCATTGTACTCGTATGTCGTAACATTTCCAACTTCATCGATTTGAGTTAGAACATTACCTTTACTATCATATGTCTGTTCAGCAACAGTTCCATCTGGATTGGTTACTTTCTTGACATTGTAGTTTGCATCTAGGACAAACTGAATGATTTCACCCTTGGCATCTTGGATTTTCTCCGCCACGAAGTTAGCGTTCAGCGTATAGTTTGTCGTATGGCCGTTTGCATTTGTTACGTTTGCTGTGCGTGCAGTGGTGTCATATTTGTACTGGGTTGCCGGCCGATCACTTGCATCTGTAACCGAAACCGTTGAAGGTTCCTGCACTTTAACCAAGTACTCTTGATCATAGGTATACGTGGTTAATCGATTATTCGGGTCAAAAATGGTTTTAATGTAATTTCCACCATAACTAAACTGAGTTCGGCTATAAGTTCCATCCTCACTATACTGATCTACAGTGACTAACTTTCCATTCTGATACGTATAATCCGTTTTACGTCCTTCAAGCATGGCGTAATCAACTAACCCATCTGAAGTATATTCAAATGCAATGGTCCGGCCTGATGGGTCCTCTATACCCGTTAGTGCTCCGTCCCCATTCCTTTTATACGTAATTCGGTTTCCATGCATATCTTGTTCATAACTGAGTTTGGCTTGAGTGATGCTTACTTGATCATCGTTAGAAACCGTATCGAAATGCATCAGGTATCCATGTTTGTCCGTTAAGTCATAACCCGTCGTGGCCCCTGAGCTACTTTTCACCTTTTTTAGTGTCAGATATTCGCCCGCTGAAGGCGTATACGTATTGTTTGATGCGTTATATTTGAATTCATAAGCAGATCCAGTATGGTCTGTAAACAATACGTCTCCGGTTTTGTAAGCATCTACGATGGTTTCCCCACCCGTATAATACCATCCGTAGCCAAAGGGTGAAGATTCGCTAGATTTTGAGTTATATGTCCGCATGAAGTCTACGGAGGTATCTCCTCTACCCGTTAAGGAATAATCATTGAACTGGATGATATTGTTCCCCGTGGCCAAATTGGTATAACTAGTTCCGTTAGCTATCGGATGACTATCATATGTCCAATAATCTTTTAGACCAAGTCGGCTAGCAGAGGTGTATGTCACGCTTAAAAGCGGCGTGTAATCTGGGTTGGCCGTGTCATCACCGGATATAAACTTCTTGTAGCTATTTGTTGTTTCTGAATTGCTTTTCAACATAAATCCTTTGTTTGTTGTGGGGTCATTTATCCACTTTTCTAGCATATTGGCAGGCAAGGACCACTTATAGTTTGCTGAAAGTGATGTTAACGGTCCGACTGCAGTTGTAGCGACTTGCGAAGCATTGAAATCTCCACCCTGTTTACTCCACAAGTTCGTAGCATCTGCATACATCCAGGATGCAGAGTATTCTGTCCATGCTTTATTGACACTATTTAGAGTGATATCTACATTAGTATTATTTGAAACGGAAGCTAACCAGAGGTTCAAGTCAGCCGTTAACACCTTTGCCCCCTGTGGGATGGTCGATGTGTCAAACTGAATAAGAGAACGGATGACATTAGAGCTAGTAGCGTCTTTATATAGACCTACCCCTAGTGTCGTGTCGGTTGCTCCAGTTTGTTTGGGAAAAGCACTACGTATATTGGTATCCGCTAAGCGGTATGTCGGTTGAAATTTAACAATGGTCGGATCGATGGTGACTGGGTATACACGAGATGCATCATTAAGCCATGCGATACTTGGGATCACGTCAATGAATAACTGTCCCTTTTTCTCTTTCAATTCATAGTGAATATCGTAGGAAAGAGATTCTTCAGGGTAAGCATTAACTCCCTCTACCTGCTGATAACCTTCGGGTATAAAAGAGTCATACATTAACGGTTTATCGATGATATATTCAATATCGCCAGTAGATGGGTTAATCAAGGAAACGGAGCCATCCTGTTCCTGGCGATAATCCAAATTACCTAGAGTTAAGGCAAAGGAGTAAATCACTGATTTTTTGCCTGTCGGCTTTTTGCTGAGTTTAAGCTCTTCTTTGAGTCTATCGTTTCCCAGGGTATAAATTAAATCAGTATCGGGATAAAGCCCCTTATACGTCATTACATTATTCTTAACAATCCCTGCCGGCTTTGTGCTAGAGATGCTTTGCGTAGTTGTTAACGTATTTGTTTCCGCTATGGGGTTTAGACCAATGCGGAATTTATCCTCTTTGATCTCTATCAAATTATCAGAAACAGAATGTTTCTTGTTCATTTCTACTTTGAATTCATGATCGTTATTGTAAGCTGTTTGACTCGTCGTGTTTAAACGGTTATCAATCAGCTTCCACTCTTGATTTGAGGGATCTTGATAGTGAATGGGAGTTTCAGAAATTTGAGTTGTGTACGTTCCATTCTCATTTGCGAATGTCTTCGATTTCTCACTACGAAGCGAAGCAATCTCTTTTGGGGTGTTGTTGGACGACAAGTTAGAATCGTCTGAAGTGTTGCTTTCTTGAAGTGTTGATCTTTCGGCTGAGGGGCTCCCCCAAGCAGTGGTATTATTGAGCGATGATGTAGAAATTAAGGAGCCAGCAATAATTAAGCTGACCACCTTATTCCAAAATTTGTGTTTATTTCTCATGTTGTATCCCCTTGTCAATTTTTTCACAGCAAGAAGAGTTATACCATATCATTGGAATATTTTCTAAATGAAAAACTTTCCAATGTTAACCTTTCCTCCATATATTTATTGTATTCTGGGCCATACACCTCTCTAACCTAAGGTTATACATTCCCTAATTGGGGATAGGAACATGTTCTTATTCCAAATGCCTCTGTCCTAATTCTCTTGCTCGTTAAGCAACCTCTGTATTATCAATTCGCTCTGGATTGGAATTATTCCAGTCCTATCATATCCCTATTTCTCGTATGCTTCTCAGTAGCTTCTTGTTAAATATAATCAAACACAGGCGTGATCTTTTAAAATAGGTACTCATCAAAGTGAAAATCTGTTCTTTATAAAAGACTAGGGAAGATTTTTAAAGTCTTGTTTATACCCCCGGCACAAAAGACCAAAGCAACGTATGGGATCCTGAAAGATGTTAGGACTGATATTTCGGAACAGACAAATAGGACGGCTCCATCGCCGTCCTAAGTTGTGTGAAATATTCAATTATCGTCAGACTCTACGAGACAGACTGTACCTACCGTTTTCTAAAGAGTCACGCATTCAAGCTAATCAAATTATTGTTGTTTGTATAGCTTATTCATTTCACTTTGAAATTGAATTTAAATGATCGCGTAAACGGTAAATCATTACGGATGCCTCAGCACGTGTCAGTCCGTGTTTCGGACGGAACGTATTGTCCGGATACCCTTGTACGAATTTCTGTCCTGTTGCCATTTTTACATCCGCTAATGCCCATACTGCAATATCCGAATCATCAGAGAATCGTTGAGCTGTAGTTGAAGGAGTTATGCCTCCCTTAATCAGCACATTGACCATCATCTTAGCTGCCTGTTCTCGATTAACTACAGCATTCGGTCGGAATTCATTGCTATTGAATCCTTTTGCAATACCATTAACAATAGCTGCGTTTAGTTCTGCACCATACCATGCATTATCTTTAACATCCTGGAATGGCATTGTTATGGATTCATCCGGATTTACGTTTAGAACACGCACAATTAATGCTGCAAATTCCATACGTGTGATCTGTTTATTCGGAGCAAAAGCATTTGTGCTAATGCCTTTTATTACACCATCTTTCGCTAAGGTTTCGATTTCATTCTTAGCAAAACTTGAATCGGAAACATCCTTAAACACACCCGATACCGGTCCAGACTGTTCATTATCCTGATGATCTCCTTTAACATGATCATCAGGTTTATCATTTTCAGGATTCTCTGAATCTTTATCATGATTTGACGGAGGGATTGGAGCTGAAGGATTACCTGGATTTGCAGGTTGTTCCTGTTTCGTGTTTTGTTCCACTTTTAATCCCTTCGTACTCTCTCCTCCAAAATTCACAGCCCTTACTTCGTATACATACTTTGTATTCGGTGTAAGGTTTTTATCTGTCCAGGATTTTTCCGCAGCGTCTACACGTCCTATTTCCTTCCCAGCTTTATATATCACAAATTCGGTTAACCCTTCTTTATTTACATTGCTGAAATTGAGCGTAATGGATCTCTCTAAAGCACTTGATTCAATACCCGTAGGCACTGATGGTAAGGTCCACACAGTGACTGAAACTGGTTCTGATGGATACCCAGCTGCATTCTCTGTCACAATGTTCACAACAGCTTTTGATCCAGGCTCTAACCCTTCAAGACGTATCGGTAAGGTATCTCCACGCCACAATTCAGTTCCGTTCTTGTCCAGAACCACATACTCATTTGCTTGCTCTACGGTTTGGAAACTAATTTCTGTCCAACCATCCCCTGATTTCACCGCTGGAGCTGACACGGGCTTTGTTGCCGTTAAAGTAGTCAGTTTGACACCTTTTCCTTCGCCGCCCTCATTTACTGGCACAATCTCATATTCATATGACTTACCTGGTTCCACCTTTGTATCTGTATAGCTCACTAGGCTTTCTGCTTCTACCTTCGTAATTTTTACACCATTTCGTAAAATGACGTACTCCTGGATTTCCTGTCCTGATGTCACGATTTCCAGTGTTACTAAGTTAGACTTCACATCAGTAATGATGACATTACTTTTCTTTAATTCAGCACGAGTCACCAGTTTCACAAGAACACCTTTTGACGCGTGGTCCGTTTTATTGAATGCTGATAACGTTAAATTATACGCATATCCAACTTTCAAGTGGGTAAGGTTTGCAGTAGGTTCCGATCCGTTGTAATATACTTGACCTGTTGCTTTGTCTGTAATCTCGTATCGCAATGCTCCATAAGGTTCAGTCCAACTCAATGTTGCATCTGAATTTTTTACATCCACTCGATCTATATCTGGTGCCTCGGTTAGGGTACTCCAAACGATCTCAGATTGATCCCCCATCCCAGTCGCATTTTCGGTTGATACTTTAAAGCGGTATTCTGTTCCTGGTTGCAAGTCAGTAACGTTAAATTCTGCTCCTGTTATATCAGTTGTACTACCTTGCTCATCCGTGATCCAATACCGAGATGCCGTTTTATCTTCTTCCCAGGCTAATGTCATCCCCGTTTCACTGATTGTCTTCACCGTAAATAATGATGGTCGCACCGGCTTAGTCAAAAAGCTGAATGATGTCGGTTCGCCCCAACCGGAGCTATTACCAGCCTGTACGGTCCCGCTATAATCCGTGCTTCCTTGAAGCGGTGACAGAACATAGTTTAGATCATTCGTCAGGAATTCTTCTCCATTCAGATCTATTTTATAATGAGTTGCACCCGTCACGGATGATATGTTGAATTCCGCTTCTGTTTCTCCAATCCCAGTAACTTGTACAGATTCAACATTACTCGGTAATGTCACTGTCCTTACAATCTTCGCTTTTCCTGCACCTGTTCGATTGAAAGCTACCAGTGACACGCTGTATTCCTTTCCTGGTTCAAGTCCTGAAGCCGTATATTCCAGATTTGGACCTTGATACTCGGCAACAAGATTTTGTTCGAGATCATACACCTGAAGGAGATACTTGATTGCGCTTGGGACGCCGTTCCATTGCGCAGTGAATCCTGTTGTACTAAAACCGTGCATTTTTAGGGAGTTATCCTGTTCAGGCAAAGTCATTACATTCAAAGGTTCCGAGACATCACCTTCGCCCGTTTCATTTCCAGCTGCCACTACGTATTCATACGCTGTTCCAGGGGTTAAGCCAGTATCTTTATAGTTTAGATCCCCCCCGTTATACAAGAGCTCGTTATTCCGATAGAGATCGTAATAGGTTGCCGTTGTAACGCTCTGCCACTCTGAATTTACGGTATCTTCTTTAATCTCGATTGCTGTAAACCCTGTTGGCGTTTCCGGAAGAGTTAAAAATCCGACACTTGTAGCCAAGCCCTCACCACTATCATTAATTGCTGAAACTTGTACCGTGTAGCTGCTTCCTGGAATTAGTCCAGTTAATGCTTTTTGAGTGCTTGCAACTAATCCGTTTTCTATGATTTGACCTTGGTTATCGATCAACTTTAGGCGATAATCGGTTGCAGTTGGTACAGAATCTATGTTGATCAACATTTCATCTGGTTTCCGAAAGACAGGACTGATCTCGACTCCAGGACTAGCTGGATATGTTAGTGCAGAGACTTGTGTCTCCGATGATCCCACATGATTTCGAATCGTCAGCTGATAGTTATAAATTTGACCACCTTGTAGCTGCTGGTCCACGTATTCATGAACCGGATACTCCAATATCTTCTCTGTACCGGTATTCATGTTTTTGATGGTATACGTGTAGCCTGATGTGTATCGATTTCCGCCAGGTAAATCCCAGCTTAGTTTGACTTCAGAAGCACTGATTGCTGTTGCTTCCAGTGTTGGGGCATCGGGTGCCTTCTGTACTTGATATGGGTTGGACGTATGTGTACCGGTGTTTCCAGCGTTGTCTTTCACTTGTGTATGCACATACCAGATACCTTCTTTGTCCTCTATGGTCACTTTGCCGTTGTCTGGCATTACCTGCCATGCTTCACTCGGTTGTTCGCTTTGACTAATCTCTACATATACCGGTTCAATTACACCCGACAACCTATCAGATGCCTTAATTTGAACATCGGTACCCTGCAGCGACCATTGCAGTCCATTAGGTGTATAATCCACATCAGGTAGTTCCTTGTCAATTCGGATATCGAATTGAGTCTCCGGACTGATGAGCCCTACTGCATCCACGGCGCGAGCTGTAATTGTATGCTCACCTGTTTCTGTAATGGTGCCACTTTCACCCGTAGTGTAAGGACTATCACCAATTTTGTACTCGTAATATACATCCGATGCGTCTTGACTACCATTTAGTTGGAATGTCACATCTTTGTTTGTCCATTGACTCTCTGAGAGAGTATAACTCGGCTCTGTTGGTGCAGTGCGATCGATGAGGACCTTTGCAGTTGCTTCAGGGCTGATATTACCTGCGACATCAATCGTCCGCGCCCATACTTCTGTTTCTCCTTCCTCATCGACAATCATTTCCCCATTATATGTTGTCCAATTTCCTGTCCCTACTTTAACCTCTGTCCGTTCTGCCCCACTTAGGTCATCTGTTCCATTCTTCAGGGTAATCGTTACCGGATCTTGTGTATAGGATTCCTCAGACAAACTCAACACTGGTGCTGTGGGTGCTTGCTTATCGACTCGCACAGTGACTTCCGTTGATTGGCCAACATTCCCTGCCTTGTCCTTTGTACGGAACTGATATGTCCATTCTCCGGAATCCCCGATAACTAAAGGATCATTGTACTTGTGCCATGTTTCACCGTCTCTCGTATATTCAGTGTAATCCGCACCACTGCCAATATCGACACCATGCTTAGCTATCAGCTTCACATCTTTGTTTGTCCATGCGTTTTCAGATAAGGTAATCTCCGGCTTCTCAGGAGCGACCATATCAAAGTTGATTCTCCCGGTATAGGTTATTGTGTCCGTGCCTTTATTCCCATCATTTCCGTTAATTTTAACATTCGTATATGTTCCTTCCGGGACTTCATTAACCGCCCAATCAAGTTTCCAAGTTCCAGCTCCTGTAACACTGGTCGATTTAGTAATACCATTTAATGTTGCTGAAATGGAAATTTCGTCTCCTTCTGAGTCAAATGCGCTACCCTTCAAGCTGATTTTCTCAGATGCTGTACCGATATTTTGATCAGAATTATCTACTGAAAGTACCGGTGGCATGTTTGTGGTTGATTTTTTAATATACCAGAAACCATCTGTGTGTAACCCATCATCCGGATAAGTTTTGTCTATATCTAAAATATTGCTCTGCACTAACGTATCCTTAATCTTATTTGTTGAGTTAGCTACAGCTTCATGTCTAGTAACTTGAGTTTGCTCCAGATTAGTAACTTCATACTCTGTCATACTTCGGAGGTAACCGATCGAATATAATCTAGTACCTGCCCAAGTTGGATATGTTGGAGCCGTTTGATACTCTCCTACACCAGAGAATTCACCAGTAGTGCTATTAAACGTATAGTTACGATAACCTGAAATATTATCT
The DNA here is from genome assembly GCF_008386395.1 of Paenibacillus sp. 37. Lineage (NCBI taxonomy): Bacteria > Bacillati > Bacillota > Bacilli > Caryophanales > Paenibacillaceae > Paenibacillus > Paenibacillus sp. 37. The sequence goes on from NZ_CP043762.1 coordinate 63,807, forward strand.
ATATCACTTTTATAGGTAGTACCTTTAGATTCTCTATAACTAGTCACCTGATTTTTTGTGGTGTACTTATCCCAATAGTACAAGGAATCTGTATTTACGATTAGGTTTCCTGTATATGTTGCTGTTGAAATTCCACCCTTACCGTCATCCACTGTAATTACTGGCCTACTGAAAGTACCACTACTACTAAACTCGGATGTACGCCAGACAAGAGTCCAAGCCTTATCATCCTTAGTTTGACTTAAAACTACTTGTTTCTCTACCCCACCTATACTCGCTGAAATGGACAAGGTATCGTTATCTGCATCTGTAGATGTGCCGGAAATAACAAAGGTGTCACTCCCGGTCTTTAAATTTATAGATTTGTTACCCGATTGAGTCACATTGATGACTGGATTTGTATTAGGCACCAATCCTACCCTTGTGTACCAGAATCCATCAGTGTGAACTCCATCTACTGGATAAGTGTTTTGAGCTGCTTTAATGTTAGTTTGTACTAATGAACCTTTTATATCTTGTCCACCATTCGCTGCCCAATGTAGATCTTCTTGATAGTACAAACGATCAGAAACCCTGGTATATCTAATTACATTTCTATTATCATTAAAATGTGGGATATAACCTACAGGTTGTTGTGCAGTTAGTGTGTAAAAATAAGTACCTGTAACTTTAGAAGAATGCATTCCAGGATCAGTAGTGTATCCTGTGAAAAATCCAGGTAAATTAGGGTGTTGATCAGATGTCCATCTAGCCCACGAGATAAGTGGTGTTTTATCTACTCTAAATTTGCTCCAGTAATAATAAGTTTGTTGCTTAATAGTTATATTACCTTGATATTTTACCTCTACAATGTCTATACCGTCTTCAGCAGATATAATGGGACTATATGTACCTAATGGAAGCTCGCTTATATCCCATGATAACACCCATTGACTTTTTGAAGTTGTATTATGGACTTCTACAGATTTACCAATACCACCTATAAACCCTGTTATTAATACATTGTCGCTATCGGGATCTTGTACAGTTCCAGAGATACTAAAGGATTCCTGATCATTTAGGTAGGTCATATCCCCTTTAGTAGTAATTTCTACAACAGGTACTTTATTATTTATGGTACCCTCATACTTATAATAGAACCCATCAGGATCAACAGCATTATTTGGGTAGGTATTGGCTACAGAGCTGTACACGCTCCCTACTAAGGTATCAGGTATAGGTGCGGCATAAGCTTCAAGAACTCCTGATTCAGCCATACCTTCACTATATGCTCTAGTATATTTTATTTTACCTCTATTTCCAGGAGCATCATCATAAGTATAAACCACACCTGTATTAGCTTGACCGTAATTACCATCTAGGTTAAAAGTTCCAGTATTCTTATCAAAAGTAAAAGAGCTGTAACCCGTAATCCAATCCGATTTAAATATATTACCTCTTATGTCCCAATAGGCATACCCTTGCTTTACTGTGTACATAGACCACTTGTGCGCAACAGAAGCTTGGCTATTACTTGGGTAGATTGTCATTCCAGACAAGGTAATGACTATCGTTAGCATCAAAATAAGTGCTTTCCTCAATCTATTCATCTTAAAATACCTGCCTTCTTTCGTTTTTTTAATTACTTGTAAAAAATCCTTATTCTTCAAGATGGAATCTCTAATAGACAATGCTTCCTGTTCATTCGATTTTGATTCTAAATATGACGGAGCCATTTAACAGGCATAATTGTAATGATTTCCAAAAGTTAAAGTTTATTCTTTACTATTCGTGAAACAATAACAACCAGGCGTAGGGATCTCTTCTAGTCGCCACCCATCCAAATTCTCAAACCGGAAAATTGGTTATTCCCTTAATATGTGAATCTCTCAAAAAAGTAAATTTAGAACCTTCTCCCATATCGTTAGCGTACATATTTAACTCCTTTCCACCCATAGCGTGGCTTTCGTAGCCACTTTACATATGAGTATTTTGTTTTGGAAACCCTCCTGTGTCGGCCGCACCGAGGAGGAGCTGCCAAATAAAAACAAAAAAAGCACGCAATTATCCCTATGTTAATTAGGATAATCGCGTGCTTCGCAATTTGTAGTTATTCAGTTAATGTAACTTTAACATTAATTATATTATCTATCAACATACTATCACCTACCCATCTATGCATGATAAGTAAGATATATTTTTGTTAGGTTGCTGTCATTTAATTAGATCTCCATTACTTGATCATCGTTATCTGTTTTCTAGTAGATATATGGGCAGTGTAAACATTTGAAATGTTCGCTGAGAAACCCAGTCCCCTGCCACAACGAATATGTAATTCATATTGGCATAGATCCAGTCTTTAATCTCCCTATATAATTTTGCTTCAGCAAATTTTAGAATGAATGTGTATTTGTTTTGTTCTATCGGTGCAATCAAATGGACATTGAGTTTGCGAGAGATCTTCAACTTGGCTGATAATTTTGAATACAACTTGGATCTTGAGGAGCTCTTAACACCCGTGGACCATTCATTTGAAAAGAGAATGTATTTATGCCTGATGCGCCATAGAATTAACACCATCGAACAGTTGATGGATATCAGTTACATGGAATTATGCAAGATAAGGTTATTTGGGACGGCTTCACAGAATAGATTATACCAACTATTAAATGAGAGATTCTAGGTCGGAAATTAATATGCTATCGAATCTCTATTTAGTATGGCAGCTCCATCAATTGCTAGCTGCTTAGCAAGTTTAATCAAAGTTAAGTTTCACTCTCTTTGTAAGTGACGTTTCTCCAACAGACGACCTTCCGGAAACTCAGTCAATCTATCGAGTAGGTATAGATAAGTCATCTGCCCTCATCCTGGTTTTGCACGGCAAGAACAGATCCTCAATAAACATCTAAACCTCTGAGTTAACTTGAGGTCGAGATATATTAACGTTCAGTCTACCATAGTAATTTTTAAAATACTGTTTTCTTTCTTGATTTTTCCCATCTCGTTTCATAGGTTTATACTTCCAAACAAGTGAAGTAGCCGCCGTTTTACCGAATGTTTCTGTTTTATGTAATTCTGTGTCGTGACTTATTATAAGGGAATGTTACTAAATAATAATTATCGTTAACTTTTTGATTCCATGCAATTATCAGAAAATAAAGCTGTTCTCCTTCAGCATTACCTATTAGAAAAAGACCAAGATCTGACTTATTATCTGCTCATTGATGGAATGATGTTACTGTGTCTTCACCATTAAGTTCAATGACTTCAAATGTGTAATTTACAAGTTGATGTGTACTAGTAGTCAACATCAAAATCAATTCTTCTGCCGTTTGTCGAATTTGCTGATAAGAAATCATAAACAGTACTGACTAGTGGCTACAGATTTCCTTCTAACGTTAGACTATATATAATACATAGCCAATCTGGAAGTTGTATCGGTAGGTAAGCAAAAACTATTTTTCTTTTTTTTGGAACTGAACTAATTTCCTTTCATAAGAATTTTCTTTAATTGGGAGATGCGTCCTTGACTAATGCCCAACTCATCTGCAATTTGCTGTTGAGACAAGTCGGGCTGTTGCTCAATGATTTCTTTTAACTGTTTGAGTTTTATAGCAGTTTTTGGCCTCAAATCTGGATAATCGTTGCTGGCTCTCTCATTGAAATCGTTATAGGTATCTTGTTTAGAATCAGTAACGATACCCTCCGGGGATGCAGGAATTTTTACTATTTGAGGAACGTACTCTTGGGGAATGTTATCTTGAAGTTTTAAGTCTTGCGCACAGGACCGGCAAACGAATTGTTCTTTAAAATACGTATCTGTATTCAGATCTCCGCAGAACACACATAATGTCGATTTATACTTTCTTAAAATCAACTCTTTTCCCTCAGTGAAAAACTCAAGCGGATCGCCGATATGAATTCCCATCGTATCCCGTAATTCCTTTGGAAGGACAATACGTCCAAGTCGGTCCAAAGATCTCTTCATTCCAGTCCGTTTCATCGAAATTCCTCCCACGAAAATATTAACTGCATGTCTTATTTTTATTGTAAGAGTGAACATGATTTTTTACAACAAGTTTACGTTTATGAGTGTTATTAGTGCTAGACCAAAAGGAAATATTTTATGAGAACATCAAACAAACGTGTAAGCAGTAATCTGAATCCGTCCTTCTCCCCCTGATAGAAGAATAATGCCTAAAAAGACAAAAAGCCGCCTAAAGAGCGACTTATATTGCAACTACAATTATCATCTGAGTAAACTAAGACAGATCATTATAATACCGTTGTTGTTCAATTTTTCCACCTTTGATATGATGGGTTGACTACTGGACAGTTAAAAGCATAAGCTTCTTGTCAAATCCACCGCGCTCATCATGTTTTTGTTTACGAATATTCTCTAGTTCCTCAACCGTTGTACCTTGGCTAAGGGCAAAACTATAGACTACTTCTAACAAGTCAGCCAACTCAAGTATCTGCTCGTTACTGTCTTTTGCTTCGAGAAACTCGTTTAATTCTTCTTGCATTTTCAGCTTAAGTGCGGTTTCATATTCCTCTTCACTAAGGACTTTCACATTATATGATTTGCCGCTTGTTTCAATAATTTGCGGTATCTTATCACGCACAAGTTTGTTAGAAGTCTTCATCTCAATCCCCCTATCTTTTTCAACCCTGACATGCAATCCAGAACTTCCGTACGATGTTGCTCTCGATAGCCAATTCAAGCTCAGATACATGTTTATTCAGCTTACTACTCTCCTTCAAACGATGAAGAAGCACTTGATTTCTTGCTTCTAGCCGAATAATCTTTTCCTCATGCGGTATCACATTTGACTTACTACTGTTACAAGATCGATGTGCAAAAACCAAATTCCAAAGATCATCGGAGTAGAGGTATGACCATGGGATAACATGATCAATAGCAGGTGTCTCAGTTACTATTTTTTCTCCACATAAAAAACAGTGAAATTCAGGGTTCTCAGCTTCAATGAATTCTGCAAACTTACCTAGTGGTTTTCGACGTACCTGATCTTCGTCAATTATTCGTACTTTCTTTGAAAGTCGTGGAGAGTGATTGAAATTCTCTAACATCTGGGTCCATCGATAATTAATGGCATCGAATACAATTAGGCGACTACCTTTAAGCGCAAGTACATCCTCTCCTTGCATAAATAAACTATCCGCCTTCTGTTCATACTGATATACGCCTTCCACGTCCTTACCTTCAACACGTAAGAAGCGGTAACTCACGTCCGATTTCAGTGCTCTTACGGTAGAAGAAACAGCCTTCTCATACTCTGAACTGCATACCGCCTCATATTCGACTTAAACCATTTTACTGGCTTAATCGAGCTTGTACGGGCCTGATAAATAGCTATCAGTTCCCTCGTAATGGTCACGATGACAGGCGGCTTCACAGGATTCGAACTTTGCTGAAGACCAAAGAATAGGGTTTGTTCAAAATAATAGCGAAGAACCTTTTTGGCAATATCCCTTAACTGAATTTCAACCAGAAATGCTTCTTCTATTTCAATTGAATTTTCTTGCTCTACTGCGATTTCTGTAATTGCTTTAGCCCAAGCCATTTTGTAGGTGTTATCAAAAGAACAATTACGGATTATGTGTAGCCATTTTTCTAAGAAGTCCACTATTTTACCCCGATCTATCATATTGTGATTTCACAATGCTGATACAACATCCATCTATGAACTATGAGAGATTTTACTTTCATTACCAATACTCGCAATCGAAGTTTGTCCAATGAGAATTCGGCAAGTCCACTGCACTGCAACTAACAACATTCTATTCGATATTAAAGTGTATATTTACTCACATTACTAGTCAGTGGATCCACAATGTAAACAACCCTGTTACCGGCATAATTAAATTGTTTATCCGAAGTGTCTATTTTATATGAGGTTATGGTTTTTAGCGTTCTTCGATCTAAAATTAGAAGTCCATCTTGTTTTTCAACGAGAAGAGTTTTGTCATCTGCTGATTCACGTATCCAAAATGAACCTGTAGTTGAAACTTTCGATTTAGTTACAAAACCCTTAGAATTAAAAGCATAAATGGAGCTAATACTTTGTAGCATAAATGAGTTAGATGAATTTTTTGTGTTTCCAATTAAAAAATCAGCAGACTCTGATATTGTTTTCGTCCAGAGCGTTTTTCCTTGTGGATTTTTAGCAATGACTGCCGTTGACCCAGCTTGATCAAATTTTGTAAATATCATCGTTTTATCTTTCAAGATTCCCCGAAAAGACAAACCATTGTTTCGATAACTAAATTCTTTTCTCAATTGATCATCATAAAAAGAAAGTGTACTTTTATACTCCCCAGCAAAGGACCAATTAGAAATGGTTGAGATATATCCATTTTGTTGATAATACATAAATTCATTAATCATTTTCTTACTAAGTAATTTTCCATTTACACTATAACGGTATGTCATATATTTAGAAGAATTAAGTTTTAAATAAACGAGCAATGTACCATCGTCCATAATATAAGACCCAACTTCATTCGTAGTTTTTTCTGTGAACGTGTAATCCAAAAGCTTATTTCCTTTTGGTGAAAAAATGCGAAGTTGAGGGAATTCTCTATTTTTTTTCTTATCCTTGTACGATGTAATAAATGACATATTTCCGTTGGATAATATTTGATTCTTATAATCAAATCCACCACTATATTGCACCCATGATGAAGAAATGACATCAACAGATCCTATTTTAGTCTTTGTTTTTTCTTGATAGACGGTGACCTTTCCTGAGGAATCCATCAAATAAAGATAATCTTTTATTTTTCCAAAGTTACTAACTTCATCGTGTGTAACAACCCAGTCTGGCTTAGGTAGGGAGTCATAGGATGTTGGTGCTGCATACATAGGAGTAGCCGTCATTAAGAGTAGCCGTCATTAAGAGTAGAAAAATAAAACCGGTCAGTGTTAATAGTGTTTTTCTCATAAAGTAGCTCCTTAAAATTATTGATTTAAATAATGAATTCGATCTTGTAACTTCATTGTGGAACGTTATTTTATTATCTGCAGTTCTCTCCAGTCATTCGACGTTAGATAGTTAGTGTCAACCAGGAGCTTCAGGGATATCCCGGTTAATAACTCCCGTAATGGATAATACACTCTATTCTTCCATACAATTTGCTTACTGCGATTTAGAGTAAAAGAACTCTCCTGGTAAGTCACAGTGATCTTGCCATTGCTGTTATCTATGTTACCCCCCAGCAGTTTCACAAGTTCATCTACTGGAGAATATATTGTCAGGTCCGTCGTTCGAAACGATCCTTGTCCCCCATATTGCATGTACTTGCTTTTGAATTTAACTGGTATAGGGTCATTAATAGTTAAATAATTATCCATGCCAAACGTATAGAAATAGGAATCTGCGTGTGAGTAATCAACGACATTGCCGTATCTTCGAGGTGTCATCAGATCAGAGCCTACAATTCGATACGCTCCAAAATTTAGCAAGCCAGATTGAATAATATGATCGGTGCCACCCATCCAACTCATGCCATAGTCGATGGCAGAAGATGAACCTGTCGAATTAATCGGTATTGTTTGAATTAACTTCCCATTAGAGGTATCAAATATACGGTACTCCTCTTTACCTTTGACTCTTCTACCGTTCTCTGTATAGTTGACCCACAGCACAACATATTTCCCATGAGGGCTAAATTGAGCGATACCAAATGCATAATTTGCTCTGCTCGTATCAGACTCTAACAAAGTATGTGACTTACCATGAATAATAAGCTCATGCTTGTATGACCTTTTTTTCTTCGTTTGCTTATATACAACAGAAGAACTTAATGTTCTTTTGTACACAAAGTCATCTGAGTTGTTTTTTTGATAAGATTTAAGTTTCAGTTTACTTCCATCAGGCCTGATCTCGTAGGGGAATTCACCAGGATATGTAACATAGGTATAGTTTTTTGAATCGAAATATAATCCTGCCTCGACATATAATGCGCCTACTTTAGGTGCTGGATCAAAATAATTACGATACAATACATTCGTCACAAATATATCGTTATGCTCGGTAGGTCGTTCTTTGGCTGTATGTATAAGCTTATTGGTCGATATAGAGTACACCAGGTATTCGCGACTTCCTTTCTCTACTACATACATGTTTGCATCTGGATAAACGCCGTCTATCCTTCCATTCGCTGTATTTCGGTTAGCAATAATGGAAAATACCTTAGTGCGGCTATCATACTTCACAATTTTTTCGGTGGAACCACTCTGTAGGATCGAATAGCTTATCAATGGATTTTTTGTATTCATGCCTTTAATCTTTCTGAAGTTGTACTCCGAAGACTTATCTACATAATCTACCACTGTGTCTTCACTGGTAAATAAACCTGTATGATAGTCTACTGTAGTTTTCCGAATAATGGCGTCTCCTGTTCTATTACGAAAGTTCGAATCTTGCATCCATTCAAAATAGATCTTATCTCTACTATCGGTTGGAATCTCATTAGCCATAGCTAATTTTCCAGGAACAGTCCACTCTAAAACAAGTAACAACACGATTATAACCGCTATATTATGTATCTTTTTCATTAGTACTCTCCGATCCAAATCAATTTATTTTAGGTATATCATCATTACAAACTAAGGATTCATTTTCAATCTTCTCGAGTGAGATAATTGCCATAATTAATGGTTGGATGCGTTCGTCTTGGAATGGAGTATCAACGATAAACTCTCAGCTTAAATAAACTACCTAACAATTCTTTGTCAAAATAATAGATCTACCTTCTGCTATAGGTTAAAAGAAAGCTAAATATTGAGTAAGCACAAAGAAACGCAAAGACTTACATAAATTTTGTATCACGAACAGACATGGGAATGAGGCGAAATGGATGGCTATCGAGCAAGATGGAGATCAATCATAAGCTGAGAGCAGAACAGGCGCCTTCAAGGCAACATATGTTGTTTATCGTAAGGACATGAATCCTGTTTGCAAAGCAGTTCTTATATTGCATTATTTGATTCCGGCACGTATTACGAAACGACTTACAGGATGAGGAAAGCCATCATTGCAAGAAAGTCTTGAGTTAACTAAAACGTTCAATTAGATCCTGAAGAAGCTCTTCTTTCTTTTTTCTTTCTGAAGATTTCTGAAATAGAAACGACGGCCTCCTTTTGAGAGGTCGTCATTCAATTCAATATGAAAGAGTAAATTTACTCACATTACTTGAAGCATAATTCAGGACGTAAACTATCCCCTTACCTTCATAGTATAATTGTCCGTCTCCTAAATCCATGTTGAATTTGTACAGTGATTTAATTTTTAGTGATTTTCGATCCAGAATTCCAAGTTGGTTTTGATCTTGAAAAAGAATGGTTGAACCTTCATCCGATTCAAATAACTCAAAAGAATTTGATGATATTTTGGTTTTGTTTATAAATCCTTTTGAGTCAAAAGCGTAAATCGAAGTCTTACTTTTCATTAAAAATGAGTTAGTTGAAATTTTCGTATTACCAATATAAGGACCAGCTGACTCTGGCAGTGTTTTTGTCCAGAGTGTTTTTCCTTGTGAGTTTTTAGCAATAACTGCCGTTGTCTCTCCTTGATCAAATTTTGTAAATAACATTGTTTTATCTTTTAAGATACCCATAAAAGACAAACCAATATTCCGGTAACTAAATGATTTATTCAAGTGATCGTCATAAAAGGAAAGCGTAGACTTGTATTCACCTGCTGAGGACCAATTAGAAAGAGTGGTAATAAAGCCATTTTGTTTGTAGTACATAAATTCGTTAATTGATTTCTTATTGAGTAGTTTACCATCGGCACTGAAACGATATGTCACATATTTGGAGGTGTTTAGTTTTAAATGAACAAGCAGTGTACCATCATTCATGATGTAAGATCCTACTTCGTCGGAGGATTTCTCTGTAAATGTATAACCCCATAGTTTTTTACCATTTGGAGAATACACACGGAGTTGGAAGAATTCTCGATTCTTTTTTTCATCCATGTAAGCAGTAATAAATGACATATTTCCATTAGAGAAAATTTCATTTTTATAACCAAATTTCGCAAAAATCACACGGGAAGATGAAATGACATCAACTGTCCCAACTTTAGCTCTGGTTTTTTCTTTATACACGGTGACCTTCCCTGACGAATCCATAAAATAAAGATAATCCTTTGTTCTTGCAAAGTGTGCCACTTTTCTTATAATGTCAGAGCTATCCTTATGTGCAATGCTCCAATCTGGCGTAGGCAAAGAATCATAGGATGTGGATGCTGCTGATATAGGATTAGCCATTAGTAAGAGCGATATAACAATAAGAAAGCATAAGTTAAGTTTTTTCATAAGGTCCCCTTAATCGATAATTTGAAAAAAATAAATTCAATAATAAGTCTTTTGAATCACATTGGTAGATGATCCACTTCGCCATTTCTTCGCGTGTCAACGTCGTGCTCGGTTTAAACCTATTCGGATAATCCGAGGGTTTTAGGAAACCTAAAGAACTGCATCATTTACTTCTTCCTCACTCAAGCCAGAAATGTTTCAAACTCTGCACGGGTTACCATCATACCTGGCTTAAATGTGCCAACAAATATATCCTTTGAAATAGCCATTCGCTACGGCTGCATCGATGGCAGGCAGGTACATCTTTAAATAAGGTAACTGCAGCCTGATTTGTGTTTCCGGTGAATCAATACATCCCCAATACCAATGCACCACTTAATAAGAGTTGAGTCGGATTTTTCAATTCTTTCACGCTCCACATGTTAAAAGCAGACTATACTTCCTTGATATAAGCTATGTATTCTTTAGGATTGACCTTTTTTTCAGATTGAGATTAAACAGATTTGTTAATTTGAATCTAAATGTTACGTGGGGTGTTTCTACATTGAGTTAGTTTTATTAGGGATCTGCTCTTATGTGAATGTGTTATGCTGCTCATTTACACGTCCTTCCCATAATCTTGAATGTAGTTTTCTGTTCCGTAATACCTATCAAACTTGCCAAGAACAAGAATATTCTACCACTAAATGATCAAAGGATATAGGTATAATATCCCAAAAATACTTATAATCCATTTTGCTCCTGATCTTTTAGTTAAGTTGATGTTTCACAAGCTGGAAGAAAATAAAAAAAGCAGCTCGCGGCTGCTTTTTGTTTACCCAGTTATTTGTTCCATTTTATTATTTGATATCTTATCAGCGAGTCTCATAAAAACATTCATGTCAACAGCGTTAATTATTTCACTTTGTAAGTTTGCATATTCACTTTTCAACTTCTCATTCTTATTATTCGCTTCTTCGAGACGACCTGCTAATTCTAGAGTCATCTGTCTTAGCAACGAAATATGTGAATTCAGATTATCCATAATTTCATTAAAGGTAACTACAAACTCTTGGTCTAGTTGAATTGGTTCTTGAAGTGAATAAACCGTATTATTTTCTTCTCTGGGACTCAGTTCATGAGCAATCGTATTTGAATTAGTTATAGTTACAATACTTCCATCATTTTTGTTTTGATTTCGGATTTGTTTAGCTTTTCGAATAGCGTCCTCATACTTTTTACGTAAGGATCCATTCCAGCGGAAACCACACGCTGCTTTTGATCTTTTTAATTTTTCACTAGCTTCTTCAAATGCTTTAAGTTGTGTACTTCCAGATTCGATATGCTGTAATACAGTCTGTGCTAAAAACAAATCTGCTTCAACGTCCCAACTGTCTTTACGCAATTCCATAATGAACACTCCCTGATTTTGATATATTGATATCTCTATTTATATCCCAAAATATATGAACATATTCCCAAAGATCTGAATTTTATCTACTTACAGTTCTAAAAGATATCTACGAACATTAATTGATTACTCTACTCCACAGAATAAAATAGCTGAATACCTATGGAGTACTAGCAACACTGGACATAAGATAACTGAGCTACTCAGTAAGTATGACTATTCAGTTTACAATTCCGATAAACTGTAATAATACCTGTAATTAACCATCTTTGCTTAAAGTAAGCTGTTCAAGAATCCAGTTAAGAGCTCGACATCTTTTTTTTCATTCTTGTATCGTTTGTCCGTAAAGACTTTACAATTTCGTCGACAGAGATGAGCTCACTGCATCCCCTAGGAAAATTCCAGGATGGAAGCTCCTTAATTTACTTTCTATTCCTATCCGGAGCTTCTGACTATCACTGAGCCTCGAAGTATTCTCTTCTCTTCTTTCGTAGGTTACTCAAGAAAAACATCAAACAGCAGAGGATACCCCTGCTGTTTGATTTCTCTAATATGTACAATTAATGTGCGCAATCAATTCCCCTGTTGGTTGTGAGAAAACATACTAAATTTGATGATCATATAAAATAAGTTTGAATTACATTTTTGATTCTATGATCTCAGATAACTGTTCTAAACTAGGATTAACGTATTTATCTCCCTCTACAACAAATGTCGGTACACTCGCAACGCCATTGATGGAGGTGATTTTAAAATCTTCTTTTACTTCATATAACCCCTCTAGTTTCTTTAAACTCTGTTCAACCAATTTAGAATTACCATGCGGTACATATTCATCGATTAATTTAAGTAGGAACTTTTCATTCGCCCAAACGGTTCTTTCTTCTCCTTGGTTCATATAAATTGCATGGTGATACTCCCAGAACGCCTCTTGATTTTGACTCCAAAGAATTTCTCCTACCATAGCTGCCTTTATGCTGTCTGGACCTAAGAAAGGATAATTAACTACATAGAGTTGGGCTTTGCCTGTATCAATAAACTTTTCTTTGAATTTATCGAAATTGTCATTATTCCAGGCCTTACAATAGGGACATTTGTAATCGACGAATTCAATGACCTTAACCGGCGCTTGTGGATCACCTATATAAGCTTGTTTATTGAGTTTGTAATCGCCTGCCATGACTTCTATTTTACTGTCTACATCCTGAAAAGTGGGGAATTCCTCTTTTGATTTGAAACCTGATAAAAGAACCATAAGAAGAACTACTAGTAATCCCAAAAAGGTAAATACCATTATCCCTTTCTTTAATGAGTTCCTTTTTTTCTCAATTTTCATTTATAACACTCCCTCTTAGTTTATACCGAAAAAACAAAAAAGCACCTCAATAAGACCATGTGGTCTTATTGAGGTGCTTCCTCTTCCGGATATTCAATTACTTTAGATTATACATCAGCTTGTGCACAAAACCAAGTGGATATTGATTGGATTGGTGTCTAATCAAACTTTTAAGAATTTAAATGGACTCAAGTGAGTCCTTAGGGAATGCTCTCTATTAGTTTAATACCCACAATATCATTGTTGAGGTCACGTAATACAAGGCTTTTATAGGTTGCATCAATGTTTATAAGAGTTTCTATATCAAATATATCACTAGTAGTTCTTTTAATATTTGAATCCATTAGGATCGCTTGTTCACCAAAAACGTAATTTTTTCCGTCTTTCACAACAACAATAGATACGACCTCTGTATAACGATCCAATACTCTATTCACTTGTTTACCTGATAATATTGTTTCATCGTAAGCTATGAAGGAATTCTCGGTTAAATCATGCAGGGTAGGTAAGACACTTGTTGACTGAGTACATCCATTAGCAATAAATACAACCATCAATAATGAAATGCTGCGGATGAATTTCCTCACGATCCATTTCACTCCTTATAAATAGAAAAAGCACCTCATGCAACAGCCTAAGCAGTTGTAGGAGGTACTTCCTCATGTCCTTATTCAGTTGCTTTTATTATATCCTTTGAGCGTCTAGCGTGTAAACAAACAATAATGCTCTTAGGCAAGTACAAGTGAATTTAGATGTAGCACGCAGGATGCTCGTTTTGTAGGATATTTCAAGTAAATACTCATTAACATCTAAAAGGTCCTTTGATCAGGGCCTGTAAGACATTCACGCGCTCTGTAGTTTCTTTATTTCAATATGATCGGCTTGTAATCTTAAAAAGGAAGGGGTATCAACTTCTTCCCCCCAGTTATAATTGTTTGGCAAAAAGACCTTCTCACTATGTATTTCTATATAATAATCCTCCAGTTCATGAACGTTAATACGCTCATTAAGAAGAGCAGTTGAAATCCTGACATCAATGAATCTTGCAACTTCTAAACCTAATTCTTTACATAATTTGATCCAAGATTTATTTACATGCGATTTCATTTTAGCCTCAGCCGGTGTGGAGTTTTTTTTAAATTGCTCGATCCACTCGGGCCTATACTTTTTTAGGTGTTCCCTTTCTAGTGTTAAAACTTCTACATTCATATATAGTCCAAATTCCGCCTTAACATCCCAACCTAAAAAACTACTAATTTCATCGTTATATTTAAACCACTTTTCATGATATGTAAACTGATGATGGATAACACTCCACTGTTCCGTTCCTTTGTTTACTTTAAGATAATGAGCCATTCTCTTCTCTCCCTATCAATAAATTTTATAATTTCGATAGATTCTTTACTTTGCCAACCTTAACTGTATAGCGTTCGATATAGCTATTTTCCACTTTGTCGAACCTTGCCCCAGGTATTTAATAATGGTTTCTGCACAAGGATAACCTTGATTGTTTTGCGCGAAAGTTGTGTAATCACTTCTTGAGAGAAAACTACCATATTGTTCCGAGGCTTTCCGAACAGCCTCAATACATTTACCATGAAAATATGACTGTACTGGATTTTTAATAGGTAGTGTGACTAGATTTGAATTCGAATAAGAATGTCCAATATTACCTACAATCGATTCTGATGGATAAGAAGTTGATATTTCGGTGTCTTTAACAACTAGTTTAAGAATTGTATTTTTCAGATTCAACTTCCCATCAATATAATCTGTCACTACAGTAGTACGATCATAACCAAGGAGTTCATTAATTATCTGGGCAATTTTGTGTATCGCGTCCCTTTTATTCGTCATTGCGTTTGTTTGATTATCTAATAAATATATTGATTTCCCTGTTTCAAGCAGATTGATTACTACATCCAACGTATTCATCACTAACCCCCTGTATATTTAAAAACGCAAAAAAAGGAAGCACTCACACACTTAGTAATGACTAAGTGCGAGGTGCTTCCTCGCTTCTCTTATTTAATTAATTCCATTATATTCTCTGGGATAAAATCTGTCTATAGAATTACCATAAACGCTTTACCCAATCTTTTTTAGAGAGATCTCAGACTTTTATTTTCTATGTTCCTGCTCTGACTATGTAATAACTACTCATACTGCATTGTCCCTATACAGTTTGAATGCAGCCAAATACTCTCTTTTGTTACAAGCTCGTTTTCTGACTTTTTTTCATTTGAGAAACTCTAGATCGAGAAATGCCTAATATTTCAGCAATTTGATATTGCTTAATCTCAGGATCTAGTTCAATTAACTTTTTCATTTTAATCAGATTAGAGGTTCTGCTTGTCTTATCAAGTAGTTCTTCAGTTCTCTCTAACGCTGTAGAGTTAGCCTTCACCATCTTTAGGCATTGATAACACACAATTTTTCCTTTAAAATCAATAAGCTTCGAGCCTGTGTTCTTACAACAAAGTATACAATTTGATTGAGGAATTATAAGAATCAACTTATCCACTTCTGTTTTAATGATGAGTTCACTACCACAATAAATATGGTTCCTGTCTCGAAATTCTTTAGGGATAGATAATCTACCTTCTACTTCAATCTTTCGTACAAAACTCATCGCTCACGTCCTTTCAACCTTTCTTTAGACATTATATTATATCACAATGATTTCCTATAACAATCAAGAAACATGCACCCCATCAATACATTTTATCTCATAGATTTTGATGGGGTGCTGGATTATTCATAAATATTCTTAATTCAACATGCTTACGTCATTAGAAATTAGCATCATAAATCATTAATGCAGTTAATATTAGACCGACTATTCATGCTAAAGTCTACGCTGCAATTGAACTCTCATACAATATTTTATTATAATGTCTCGATGTGATTCCCGTATATCTGTAAATTCTAATGCAATTTGAAGACCACTTTCAATTAAATTCTGATACACGAATCTCCCTCTAAAGGGAATTTCATGAGTGGAATCTCTTGTTTCGATAAATAATAATCCGTTGAGCCCTTCCGAATTGTATTCAAACAAATGTCCATCTTTTATAAATGAAAGCCCACCTCCACTTATATCCTTCGTGATATAACTTTTCATCGGATGATCACTTATTCCAACATCAAGTTTAAAACTCACGGTTGCAGGTACCCGAAAAAATTCTCTCTTTTGTACCGTTAATATGGAAACGTCCTCTGGAATGGAAAGCTGTAGCTCTACTGGTTCACCTCTAGATTGGGAAAGAACACAAGTCTTGAATTGAAATTTTTCTCCTGATCCTCCTGCAAAATATATGTAAACCTCCTTCTTTACGAGTTTAGGTATCGATATCCGATGTTTAACCACAATGGAGCCAATTCGAAATGTCTCTGAATCAATAGCTTTGATTTGTGCAACCAACATATTACCTTGTTTGTCTTCAAGCTCCACGTATTGATCAACAAATAATGCATCAAGAGCAATCATTATTTTTTGTCATCCCTCCTAAGTAGTTCGAAACGCAAAAAAAGCACGGCAGTCCTTTAGGACATGCGCGTGCTTCGCGTTAGATGTATTCATTTCTGATTCATTTTATCATAATCGGAAGAGACGGTAAACCTCTTAGAGAGAACAGATCTCTTTTGATTTTATAGGTATCGAAATAGTAAATGTGTTTCCATTGACTCTTGAATCAACAGTTATGCGACCATGATATCGTTTAATGATCCTCTGAACTATATATAAACCCAATCCAGAATGATGTCCTTTATCCTTTTTGGTACTGAATCCTTTTTCGAAGAGTTTATCAATTAAATCTTCAGGAATTGGAGGACCACTACTGAATACTTTGAATAACAATCGATCATCTTCTAAGTAACCAGTCAGCTCTACTTTTCTTTCTTGCTCAGGTAGTGCTTTTACACTGTCAAAGGCGTTATCAATCAGGTTACTTATTATTTTCACAAGATCAGTACTCTTCAAAAATTCGAGTTGCATGCTGCTAATCTCATGACTAAATGTAATATTATGGTTTGTAGCATGTGTTATTTTAGCTTGTATCAAACCTGCTAGTGCCGGTGAATTAATATTGATCATATCATTGATAATTGTTACTTCTCCAATCATCTCAACAGTAAACTTTCTAAGTTCCTCATATTGCTCAGTAGCTATAAGCGATTGAATAGTGAACATATGATTATTAAAGTCATGTCGTTGTTCCTTAACCGTCGTGAAGAGAAGATCCATGTTACTAAAAAATGCTGCCTCTTCAGATTGTAGCGCCATAATTTTGTTACTTGTGTAATTTCTCGATATAATTCCTAGTACAATCAATACCAGTACAGCAGAAATTCCAATCAGCAACTGTATTTTAAGAAGAAATGAGACCATGTAATTATTAATTTTGCTAATGTCCGATACTATACTAATGATCACGGGATACCCAAGATGGAAATAGAAGTAAGCTTTAAGAATGGGTTTACGGTCCATTTCAGTTTCAAAGTTAAGGTCGTTTTTACCCTCATATGCCCTTCTCACGTAATCATAATCTTCTTCAATGTCATACTGGTAAGTACCGAAAAGGATTCCTTGATCATAATACTCTGTATCACCAATTTTCTGATGTTTCCTCTGTTGTTTAAGAAAGATGGATGGATCAAACACCGTTACCTCTCGTAATGAAGTTGACATTACATTCTGTTCAATTAAATTCTCTAATGACCTCCCCCCCCTATGTGATAATTGAATAGAGATGCTAATGTTTAATGCTTCAGCTTTCATTTTTTCAACTTGCTCGTAAATTAGCGCTTCTCGAGTAGAGTTATAGTATGTCTGATTTAATAGACCTAAAATAGTAAGTAGTAAAATAGCAATTATAAGAATGATTTTCACTTGCTTCGTTTTGAACAGAAAAGCCTTCATGTTGTTCCTCCAGCTTGATTAAGTATACTTCTCTATCCTTATCGACACTATCCTCCATTATTTATTCAAGGATACTGAAAGATATGTACTAAAGTGATATTTTAAATTTAAATAACACTTCTAAATTAGGCCTACTAGTTGCTTTCTATACTGATTAAACGGCAACAGCGTAATCCCTATCTATCTAATACGTAAAGACACTACTTAGACGCTTCTTAATTGACCAATTAATTTATTGCTCATCTGTTTTTCTTGTAATCGAACAATTTAATTATTAAATGACTAAAACTCTCCACTATACATGTACTAGACTCCTTAGTATTTTTTATAATAGACGCTTTTCTCTCAGACCTACTATCAAAGTATCAAATTCAATTTGTATAGATTTAAAAGCAAATTCGAATAAAAAAAGCACGCACCGCCCTTAAAGGACGATGAGTGCTTCGCATTTGTACGTTTTAAATTAATTGGAAAGCATCAAGAAAATGTTGAATTAAGGTTTAATTAATATATAACTCCTAATAACTAAGTTATTTTGGTTTATTCGGTCCAATTACGTATACCTTTTTGTTCTTTTGTCTACCAAAAAGTATCGCACTGTCGAGATTTTCAATAAATACGTCAATGATATTACCTTTTACCGCACTACCTGTATCCTCCGCTTTTCGATAGCCTACACCTTCAATGTACACCCACCAACCCATTGGTATTACACTTGGATCAACTGCAATTGTTCGACCTTCTTCCACTGTAGCTCCTGAAGCTGTAATACCATACTGTGGATGCCCTCGATCCTTACCAGTAGACTCAACACCTGCTGTAAATGCAGTTAATTCAACCTCTTCCAAAATAAATTTATATTCTACCGGTCTTTCCTCAATCGTGGTGATTTTTTTCTTGTTTTCTACGAGAACTATTGAACTCTCTTGTGGTTGATTGATATTATCATCTTCTGTAGCAGCTATATTTTCAATTACATCAGTATAGTTATACTCTACTTTAGGTTCAGGAACCCTTGTCCCTACAGCTATAACCTCTGGCGTGTAGGGATGGACCACTCTTCGTGAACGTTCGTGTTCTAACGATACTTGACCATTTTCTAACACTGTAGATCGACTAACTATCTCTTTCCCTGGTATCCCTTGTTGTATTACTTTTTCCTCACCAATAAACAGATCAGGATCATTATATTTTACTATTGTGTACGGGATCTCTTCTTCATATTCTTTTTCAGATTTCGCAAGCCGCGTAACTCTAATTTGTGTATTAGAGGTCAACTTTACCGTCGCAGCAGGCTCTACAAGGTCTTGATTACCTAATCTAATATTTAGCTGTGTCAATACTTCTCCAACTGTTTCAGCGTGCGTATCCACTGTAGTATTGTGGTTGTCAGACATTACGACAACACGATATTTGGGTAGCTGCAAACCTCCAATATTCTGTTGCTTTTCTGTCTGGAGAATATACACCAAAGATGAGCCAGATAAGATAGGAACTGAAATTGCCAATGCTATTAGCCATTTTTTTGTTCTACGGTAATACATAAAGTCACTCCTTCAATATAAATAAAAAAGCACCAAACCGCTTTTTAGAGCAGTCTGGTGCTTCCAGATTCAAGATATTTAATTAATCTTAGTATAAAGTACAACCATCAGTCAGACAAGCCTAAATACTCTTTGAGCATCTGAGTTTAATATGATAGAATTGAATGAAATAAATACGTTGAAATGTGGAAGCACCACTATAACCTCTAAGGTTTATAGTGGTGCTTTTTTTGTCTTTAGAAAGGGAGGATAAAACAATGGATTAATTCGGACAACGACGGTCCATCTAATTCTAAGAATTCAAAATAAGGAGTGTTGTTCATTATGGATGCCAACTGGCCAATAGCTATAATTTTATGTTTATTAATTGTATTAAGCTTGATTTCTCTGGTAATTTTAAAAAAAGTAGAACTTCGGATGTACTTTATAGACACTGCCCTTATCACAGTATGTTTGGCCTTCTGTGCCGTAGCATACTTTACAGCATTTGAAGCATTTTTTATTGGGATAATAGTCTATGTATTTAGATTGACAAATAGTGATAATATTATTAAATTTGTTTTTCTGTTTTCAGGATTAATCATTGGCTATTTTACGGGGAATGACTTTTATACAAACACTTCTATCTTGATATTAGCCATATTTATTATTATACGCTTGGTGGAGTCTATCGTTGAAATAAGTCTCTATACTCCAAATTCTGAGCCAATTACAGAGCTAGACATGCAGTCTAAGAAGTCAGATGACTAGAAAAAAAGAATTATAGAGAGGCGTTATCATGCCTCTCACTTTGAACTCACATGAAACTATATTTCATTAATGATATTTCAACTCATATCAATTCGATTTAGATGCGTTCAGTTCATATCCTTCATTGCTGTTGAGTTGTTAATCATCTAAGGATGAGGGGTCTCTTGCAAATAAACACTTGATTGGCCGATAGAATCTAAAGGAACATTCATGGTTGCCATAGCCAGTTTCTTTTGTTCATCGTTAACGTGAGTATAAATCATTGTAGTCTCTATTGATGAATGGCCCATAAGTTCCTTTACGACTCGTATATCAATTCCATTTTTGAGAAGCATCGTAGCAAATGAGTGTCTTAGCTTGTGACAAGATAGTTTCATATCACTTACATTTGGATTACTCTTTTTGAATGCTTCAAATGTTTGATTAACTAGCTTTTGAATCTGTCTGATCGAGAGTCTTCTCCCTTTTTGAGATACAAAGAATGCATCTTCCCTAAGGCTATAAGGCGAAATCCTCTCTTTTTCAACTTCTAGTAGGTAGTCTAGTAAAACGTCTGGAACGGGTATTTCATTCCATTTTCTACCCTTACCAAACACTTCTATTACTCCTTTAGTCTTTTTCAGGTCTTTTAAATTCAACCGGTGAACTTCCCCTACCCGTAATCCACAGTAAGCCATAAGTAAGAATATAGCTATGTTTCTGTTTCGGTAACGCCCTTCGATAAATTTAAGGCTCTCTGTGAGATCCTCTTCCTCAAGATACACGGGCTTCTTATTTTTTTCCGTTTTGGACTTTTTCACTTCTGCAGCCGGATTTTTAGAAGCAAGCTCAAAATCCATTAATGCGGTATAAAATGTCCTGATAGCGGAAAGAGTTCTGTTCCGTGTTATATCGGCTGCTGCTTGTTTATCATTTAGAAACTCCATAATATGCAATTTCCCTACCTCCTGGGGCGGGGAACCGTTTAATGAGTCTAGAAAGGTCAAACACTCTCTCATATATTCTTTCTGTGTTG
The DNA here is from genome assembly GCF_008386395.1 of Paenibacillus sp. 37. Taxonomy (NCBI): domain Bacteria; kingdom Bacillati; phylum Bacillota; class Bacilli; order Caryophanales; family Paenibacillaceae; genus Paenibacillus; species Paenibacillus sp. 37. The sequence goes on from NZ_CP043762.1 coordinate 85,092, forward strand.
AGGCGGTGTATCCGGATTGCTTCAGGTATATTCGAAAAGCTCGAATCTGCTCACTATACAAATCCTCGAGCTCATAAGGATTACTCATTAACTTTCCCTCCAAACATTAATCTCTTAATCAAATTCAAAATACATCTATAGAAGTAAGTAAATTATAAATAATAAAAAAATATCTATTTATGTTGATAACTTTCATTAATATAAAACTTATGAAGATTGAAATTCACATACAACTTCCCATTATCAGTAGTAAAATTGCCTTTAAACTTAAAGGGCGCAAAATATGGATTTGGCGCTCTTTATTATAGCACATATGTTCCTGAAATATTGCTTTTTCCCCCTTAAAGTACTCAACATTAAGTTATCATCAGCGCTATATTCATGCTTTCTAACTGCTTTAAAATTCTTCAGAGACTTTAAAGCAGTTAGTCTAGCACATTATAAGGACGTAATGAAACATTCTTATCTATTTTGGTTTACATAATATATATTACTGTAAACCAAAGTCAGTACTAGTATTCCCATTTACATTCTAAAAAACGAATTAGAGTAATGTCATAATAGTTAACTGAATACTTTTGTGTTTAGTTAATTAAATATATTACTGTTACGTATTCAGTCATATATTAAGTAAAATTTAAAAAAACATATTACTTAATATATGACTAAATACTTTTGTAATACATTATTTGGATGAGAAAAAAGAGGTAGTCCATGTGAGGTTTAGAAACAAAAGAAAAAGTCACCTACGAACTTTAACATAGTCAGAAAAAGATTTTACTTACTGTTTATCCAAACTAATTCAAGAAAATTGACCATACATTACCCTTTTATACTTCGCACGCACCAAAATTCAATAAACTGTATCAAAAAAATAGATTGTTACTTGGGATAAAACCAAATAAAGGTGCACACTGTTATATCCGCAGCGTGTACCATTTCTAGATAATTCTATTCATAGGATGAATTAGCTCAATTGCATTAAATCAGATGAGAATTTTCTTCTTCAATTGTTAATACTACAACTTAAACCGTATGTGTTAAGTTATTTAGGATTATTTTCAAGAAACCTAATTGTGAATTCATTCTGAAAAATTCTAAAGTGTGATATATAAATTATTGTAATAGTATCAACTGTTGAAGAACAACAAACCCTAGATAAGGTTTTTCTCATTTTCGTTACTGCTCTTTCATTGAATCTCTAATCTGTTTTACAAATATATGTATTCAACAGAGACATTTTCAGCATAGCGGTTTTTTTTATATCTTAGAACTTACTCTCTGAATTGGTACGGATATAATGTTTTTCACTCAAGAAAGAACCTGAACATTATCAAGTTCCATCTTGAAAATATTGAACACATGAAATAGAAATTCTTATGAAAACAATACGTTTTAAAAGGATACAATCATGGTTGGTTGACCCATACCTACTAAATGTCTTGACTAATATTTGTATGTAAATATTCAGTTCAATTAAATTGTTTCTCCATTTGTGTTTAAAAGAAGCGACGAATACAATAAAAAAGCATGCTTGCTAATTCATTCTTTCCTAGAATTTAGTCATAAACATGCTTGGGATATATATTTTAATTATATGGACTATAAGGTGTTGGTTTACCAGTGCTTTTTATAATTTCTGATTTATATAAATTATCCATAAGTTGATAGAAATCTCCCCATTGGGGATTATTCTCTTTCTCTTTTTTTGTAAGACAATACAAGTACTTATACATCATTTTCAAACCATTGACCTTGTCAGGTTCTACCATTTCCATTCGTCGTAAATAATACAAGAGTTCATAAATTTCAATTGCCCCGACACTTGCTAGCCCAATCTTTTCTTTGATTGGTGATTCCAAAAGTCTCAACGCTCTTGAATCATGCGAAGCAAAGAAATTGAGAGGTTTTGTAGCAATATAGGCTAAAGATTTAACTTCACCCCTATCATCAGCGTTATCTAACTCAGGTTCATAGGCAGTATGGGCGGCAATTACTTTTTCCACTGACTTTCTATAAACTTCTTTATTGGTGTCAAATTCGCTATCATCCATAACAATAAGATTCCCTTGATCTCTTCGATTTTCTGCATATTTTTTTGATTCGCCGCTTACAAGCTCATTAAATACTGATGCATGAATCGATAAATAGGGGAAAGTAACAAAAAGTGGGTCAAGCCAATATTTTTTAAATGCACTAAAAGTAATAGCCATTGAACCTTTAACTGTATTTGAACGATCAAAAGGAATAAAGAAGTTAGCATCCAGCGGAATCTGTTGAGCAAAATTGTGAATTAGCGAAACAAGAGCAGGGTTCTGATCCGTAACATTGACTTTCAATCTTCTTCCTCCTCAAACAAGAGGGCCAGATCATCATCTTCGGAGTCAGCTTTTTCCATTAGCTTGTAGTCATCTAATGATTTTCCAAATAGAGAAAGATCGTCTGATAGTTCACTAAGGGAAACTTTTCCTTCTTCATAATTCTCAATCAGTTTTCCTAAATTCTCTCCTTCTACTCCAAATAGATTAGTTCTGGAATTTAGTTGCTGGAAAGTCTTTAAGTTTATATTAGCACCAAGAGTATAATAAATGCCTTCAGGATCTCTTGCATCAATTTTTAATAGGTTTTCAAGGGTGGCTTTCGATATTGCTCCAGCTTCTAGTAAACGACGAACGATTGCTTTAAAAGGTAATCGGTAATCACAATGAACCTCGGCAATTAAGCGCAGCAGTGCATTCGTGCTCCATCCTTTTAAGTCATGATTTCCTCTGTTTTTTTCCTTAATTTCATGTATAAGTTTTTCTGTAGGAAGTAGGAACTCTGCTGCAAATCGGTTTGCTTTCAATTCTCTGATGTCACTTGAATGATCAAGTCCTCTACATAAAACAAAAGGATCAGAAGATTCAAAGTGATGATAAAGTTCATGAGCTAGTGCAAAAATTTGCTTATCCCAATAATCCGTTGTATTCAAACCGATATAGCATATTGAGTACCCATCTTCTTCTTTAGAAGAGAGATATAGAGCTGCAAGAGGATTATCAGATTCATTTTCTTCATTTGAAAAGGGGATTTGTATCAATTGAATGCCTAATGTCCGTAAAACTTTAAAAAGATTATCACCTAATGGTCCCATGCCAAGTTCCAACATTCTACGTTTTTCTTTAGCAAGTTCTTCAATAGTATAAAGATCTTCTGTTGTTAACACGAAGTCATTTCCTCTCCTTGACTTTTTCTCAGACGGTCATGTTTTCTGAGGCAAAGCATCATAGAAATCATCTTGTCAAAGTTTACACGTTCGTTTTCTGTCGTTGCGCTCCCCATCATTGCTAGGAACACCTTTTTTTCATCCGGATTTTCCTCAATATCTTTTAAAGAAAAGCTTAAGGCTTCCATGAGCGTATTCATTTGTTCAATGCTTGGATAAAAACGGCCGTTCTCTATGCGACTTAATGTATCTTTGTTAATATTGGTCTCCCTGCTCAATTCCTCTAAAGTGATTTTTCGTACATTTTTTCGTTTATGATGTATAATCCCAGAAATTTTTGTAAGTGAGATACTCATATTTTAGATCCCTCCAACTGTTTATAATCAAATTATACATTACATATAATCTTATTACAATAAATATAAATGAATTATATCTTTTATATATAAAAGATATAATTATAGGGTTGAAACCATAATTCATTTGAAAATTATAGCCCATTATATAATTTATGATGGAATGATTCCAAAATTCTAAAATCCAGCCCATCACGATCCACACTTTCCTATGAAGGATACATCTAAAACTTTAATGAAAATTAGCAGTATTGATTAGTGTATGTCCAAAAAAAAAAAATCTAACGGAAAAGTAACTACAAGCTCACTTTATCACAAGTTTGAGAACATAAAGTCTGACCTCCCCCCGATATGTATATAGATAGCCATTGATTACTGAAAAAATGTTCCAATTTCTATAGTTTCGGTATGAGAATACTAAGACTCCTTTTCTTTCCCCTAACTTGTCTCTCTTTTGTATTGATGATTCTGTCTATCAGTTCACTTTTACAAGCAAACTGTGTTATGGCCCCCTTACCAATTCATTTATACCAGCCTATCTTAATTACTAATGGTTATCAGTTTAATTACTGTTTTAGTATAAAAAAGAAACTAAGATGATTATGGTTGTTTAAATATCCATTTGTTAGTTTCGGAAAAGATTAAGAATGCATAAAAGGGACGCAGTACATACTATTGCTAAAGTATGTACTGCGTCCTTTTTAACCAATTAAAAACCGATGGATTCATTTAAAACTTTATAAACAACTGTCGCTGCTTGTGCACGTGTAGCTAGATCTCGGCTAGCAAGTCTATTATTTCCGAGCCCATCAATAATTTTATGATCAATAGCAGTTGCAAGATCAACTTTAGCCCAAGAACTAACCACTTTAGAGTCATTATACTTTCCTAAAATACTGTTTGCCTGAGTGGTTGTCATTTCAGGGAGTGTTTTCAATTGATTAAATGCACGTACCGCTATGGCTGCCATCTGTTCACGAGTTATATTTTGGTTAGGTCCAAAGGAGTCAGAGGTAATACCCGTGATTAGAGCTGCCTTCCATCCCTCATCCACTACAGCATAATACCAGTCATTAGTATTTACATCAGAAAAGGGCTCCTCTCCCACATTAACTGTATCCAAGTGTTCAGAAATGGCTTTAATAAGCATTGAAGTAAATTCAGCACGTGTTACATATCGATCAGGTCTAAATGAATCATCGGGGTAACCAGAGATAACTTGCTTTTTTGACATAAAATCAAGGAGCTTAAAAGACCAATGATTCTTTATATCTGTAAAGCTTTTTTTGAAGTTCATGACAATAAAGTCGCCATCACTTACTCCTTTAGATCTTTTCACTTTTTCCTCTGTTGTACTAGGGATTAACGTAAATCCTGAATTCTCATCGAAACGATAAACGTTGGCTAGTTTAACATCAGCGTCACTGTAGATTGGAATTTCTATGTCCAGAGGATTGTATACACCTAAAGGACCACCAGTATATTCAAAACGGATAAAACCACTAGCAGGTATATATTCATCCTCATAGTTCACTCCAATATTGGCACGTGAGATGGTAATACTACCTCCGTTATTCCAATCTCTCAAAAGAGTTAAATCCGCTGTAGCATAACCATTTATAGACATGAGCTTGACCTTTACTTTTCGATCTTGAAGCAGTTTAGTTAAAGTACTATCAATATTCAAATTTAATGAATCATTCAAACCTGTTTTTTTAGAATAGTCTACTACGATCTCCGAAACTTTAGAATCTGAACGGAGTATCTTCTGGATAGCTTGAGTATCCAAGTTGACCGAGTGTAAGCGACCCGACCCTTGTCTGGAGAGCGTTGTGGTTGCACCAGCACCATCAGTAACAACAACATCTCCCTTGCTATCTACCGTAAGACTAGTGTTCCCTGCATATGAGGTACCAGAAGCAGCATTATTATTGACATCACCCGTGGAAGAATTCGATGTGCCTAGGCGGATAATATGAAGATTATAAGTTTTAGTAGTTATGCCGTTAGCAGCAGTAATGACAATGGGGAATACATTAATACTTTCTTGTCTTAGGTTTAAGTTTGTTGAGGATCCAACCCTAACGTATTTACCATCCAGATTGATCGAGCTAAAGTTATCGGATGGGTTGATGACGACATTTAAATTAGTAGCATTGGAGCTCACATAATCTACAAAAACTGAACCGTTCTCTGCAAAATCCTTACCATTAATGAGTATACTTCTGATATTAGCGTTGTTATTGGCTTCAGGCTTGGTTAAAACGAATGTATAAGATTTAGATGCACCATTTAGGGAAGTCATTTCAACAAAGATTGTATTGATTCCCGTTTTCATCTCCACAACCAGACTTCCTGAAGAGCTAACTAAGTTACCATTAATCTTAGTTATAGCACTATTGAATGCTGTTGTTTTTACACTCACATACGATTGAGTAGCCTCTACACGTCCAGTGTAGTAGGACTTTTCTGTACTAAATGGATGATCAAGTGTTGCCCCCTCAACCACAATCGATTTCAAGCCGGCATCGTCCAGATTTATCGTTTTTTTAACAGAAAACACATAGGTTTTAACGTTGCTCGGCACATCAATGGATTGCACCTCAATAGTAATTAAAGTTATTTCATGATCAAGGGTAATTGGTAATGAAGGTGTACCATTGGTAACTACAGTTCCATTAACACGAATTGTAGTATTTGAGTCCATGGCATAAGGTGTAACCGCGATACTTTTTTCGGAAGTATTGACGGATGTCGTATATGTATAGACATCAGGATTAAATTCTCTATTCATATCTACCCTTGGTGAAAAATCAACACTAAAAAGCCGACTTTCACCTATTTCTTCAGCAAATACCTGCATAGGTAAACAGAACACTAACATTGCCAGCACCATAAAAAATGAGAATACTTTCTTTCCCCTTTTCAAACTAATTCACCCTTCCTCTTTATGTATCATTGAATGAAACAAACGAACGCAAAAAGGGGCCATTGGATTGTTATCCAATGACCCCGGGTTCTTCCACGTAGGTGTCCATATTATTCAATTAAGTTAATTATATAGAATAACTGGAACTAATTCAATGATTTTTATTGTAGTATCCTTTACATAATCGCAGGTGGTTATTTATCCATCTTCTGAACTTCTCACATGTGTTCAGTTCAACACATGTTGCTCACTCAAATGAAGAGCAGCAATAATATCTAAAGGTTTTTCAATATCTCCGATTTTAAATCTAGTATCTCCACTTGGTAGTATCCTCTCTTGCATTGATTTAAAGGATAATCCAACGACCATAAATTCTCCTGGGTACATACCGATAAAACGACTTGGAATACGTGTTTCCATTAACATAAATTACTCCTCCATTAATCATTTTGAAAAAAAAGAAGCACCTACAAATTAGGATAATCCTAATCAGCGGTGCTTCCGGCTGTCGTATCTATTCATTTAATAAAAATCATTATATCAGAAAACACTAAAATATTGAACATATTACTAAGAACGTGACTGTTTTACTTGAGTGCCTTGAATCTATCACTGATATTAACCGTCTAAAAAGTTAGGATCGTTTTTTTTCTTTTGATGAACTGGAACATGTTCCTTACAGACTGTATTGTTCCAGCGCACGATCTTTAGATAGTCTAAATCATCTTGTGTGAGCACAACGCCACATTTAAGGCAGTATTTCACTTCCATGTTTCCCGTGTCTGTTAGACTACTTCCTTCAGATTGATCTTCCAAGCTTTTAAGACCAACTCCTGGATTTTCCGCCCATTTACGATAGGGTGCTAAATCTTGATGTCCTACTGCAAAATAATCTGCAGCATCTCGAAAAGCGTCACTTACCGCTGAACGAATAGATTCCCTATAGAATTGAATTTTTTTATTACTTTTATCCCGTTCTAGAACTGCAAATCCTTGTCCTTCAGAACTTGAATTCAGAATGTTCAAGACACCGCGCATTTCAATTTCATCCGTTTCCTCATGGTAGATGGGTTTATCAGTAGTAATTCTCCAAGACCAATATGGTCCGGCAGCTGACCTTACCCTATATTGAATGGGATGAACAGGAATATACGCGCTGCGTGCATTTGCATTTTTGAATTCGACCGTTTTAGGAGGAAATGGTGCTGCTAATTTAAACATAATTTCAGCGTGAATTTTCTCTATTTCTTCTCTAGATAAGTTATTCAACATTGATATCAATCCCAATATATAGATAGTAGAATCATTTATCCAAATCATATCATAATTGATGCATCAAAAAAATCATTACTATCCTTACGGGATTGGTTCTAATCACGTATGTCTACTAATTAGTAAGCAAAAAACAAGGAAATACCCTCGTTCTTTGAACAATACGTATGAAAAGTATGGATTCTACATTAATCGGTATCATGAACTCAAAAGTTCCAGCGAGAGTTTCACTAGGATTAACATCTAACTATCACTCTGAGAAGCTGGGCATAGTTAGAGATTCATAAATCTTCTTGAGATATCCCGCCAGATACAATTTTTTAGATTAATTTCATCTATAAGCTTGGAAGTAATTTAGGAATAAGTAATACTACTCCCAATGTAAGTGGCGAAAACATTACGAGTCCAACACCCATTCTCTTTCTTCCTGGATTTTTTGCAGCCATCAAACGAACAAAAATACCGATATAAAACATCGTTCCCGTTACAGGAATGGCAATCCATTTAAGCCCATTGAAAATGATCGAGCCGAATGGCATGGTTGAATCGACAAGTTGCTTTACTGATTGTCCAGTAGAGGTTTGGTTGGGTGCGTCCCCTACGAATGTATGAACAATCGCCGGTACGTATGCAATGAGGAAAGTTCCGAAACCAAACGCAATCACAAAAAGCAGGCCTCTTCGTTTTCGAATTGGGTTTTTCCCGGCAGTCAGTAAAAGTATAAATCCAAGTCCAAATAAACAAGCAAAAACAGGAATCCCTACAATCTGAGCTAGTCGAATAACTTGGAAGACAGATTGCATTATATTCTCATGCATAATGAAAATATCCACCTTTCAAACGCTCTTATTAATGAGTATTTTGAATAATCATCTCTATATCATCTACTTTCCAGCCATCTCCACGTCCTTCATCCAAAAGAACTGTCTTCATGACAATTATTTGCACACTTCCTATCCCATTGAATTCTGTAGTAAGTGAAAACTTATTCAAGACTTCAGTTTGTTTTTTATCAGAAGAAGGATCATGTTGTAAATAAGCTTTCATGTCACTTACCGTTGAATGAACTTCACTATCAGGAGGCAGTTCTATTCCTGAAGGAAATGTAGATCTATATCCCTTCTCAGTTGTATAAGGTCTTATAGCTTTATAACGTTGATTTGTCGTTTCAAAGTTAAAGAATCCTTCGACAAATAGCCTATTCTGTTGCATGATTGTCTGTTCTTTCATTTTTTCTTGGTTGAGACTACTGGTATAAGCCAACGAGCCAATACCTACTCCGCCTAATAGAACAATTGCTAACCATACTGCATAAAAACTTCTTTTTGTCATGGTTTTTAAATTACTCCTTTCGGTAGTATTATTTTTCAACAAGGCGACGATATCCGAAGAAAGGTATCTTTCTCCAACGGTGCATAGTATCAATACTTACGCCATACGTACTTCCTGAATTGATAAACTTGCCATCTCCAAGATACATGCCTATGTGTGAAGGACCCGCCTTATAGGTAGACCAAAACACAAAATCCCCTGGTCTGGCATCTTCGGCTCTTATTTCAACTGTTTTATCATATTGATTTCTTGTAGAGCCCGACAAATCAACTCCGATTTGCCCAAAAGCAAATTCTATAAGACCTGAACAATCAATACCTTTTCCGAATGGATCTCTTCCACCAAATAAGTATGGATGCCCGAGATATTTAGTCATAACGTCTAGTACCTCTTGTACATCAAATATCTGGCCATCATTCGGAACTTTTATGACCGTACTTGTTGCATTATAGTATCTCATCACGTTATCTACATAATTGGGATCACCATATCCCTTTGAGCCACTTATCTCTCGCATCATTAGACTGAACCCTAATGCATTTTCCTTAGAATATCCACCAGCGTTTAGTGCATATTTAACGTAACCTAAACCATAGTTATACGCTTGGAGTGCTATTTCCACATCTCCCCCAGCAGCTTTATATACTGTTGAGAAGTGATCTACCCCTACTTTGATTGATAATTCAGGATCGGTAATATAATTACGCGGTTTCCCAATTGATTCGGAAGATTGCATAACATCTAGCAATTTGCCTCCAGACTCCTGCATGATCATGGCTAGCAGCAACTGAGTATGTTCCTCTAACCCTACCATTGCTAGATACTTCCTTACTATAGGTTCATATCTCAAGACCACAGCAGGAACTGAAGCTGTGCCTGGCAACCAATTACCACTATAGTTCGCTGATGCCTTACCTCCATATAAAGCAGGATTCCAATCAGGATCAGCAACGGATATAAACTCATAGAATAATTTCATATCATCTTTATCTACCCCGAGGTTAATTAGTATTTGCTGGAACTTTTCACCATCAACCACAAAGTCCGGGACATAGCGATCATCGACAGTAGTATGATCATATTGCTGATAGGTGGTCGTAGTACAATCACCACTAGTACTTGTACCCACAAGATCCCATTGATCTGTTATTGTCGTTGTACCCCCAGGATAGTACAACTTCAGGGGCTTAATATTCATATGGCCGTAATCCAATGTAATATCTGATAGCACATCATGTGCTTTTCTGGTGCTTTCTGATCGAGCCTCTTCAGTTGTCGTATGTGTAGATGAGTTACCTTCTCCATCTGTAGTTGTAACCGTACACGCTACAATAGATTTTGTTCTTTCCTTATCATCGGAGACTGTAGTATAAGAAAATGAGGGTTGAAAGCTCTTAATCAATTCTTCGGGTTTATAATCAGATAGTTCAACTTTCTTTTCATTTACCATGATTTCATAGCGAACAAGAGATGCAGGTATGCCCCAACTCGGTTTTACCGTCTTCACAACTTGATTAAGCCAGTTTTTATCTGCTTCAATCCCCCAAAGTTCAGCAACTGTTTTATCAGCTGCAGATTTGAACTCTTTTTCATATTTTACATCCGCCGCATGTTGCTCTTCACTACGAGCATTCCCACCTAAAAACCAGTCCGCAAATGGAATGGCAGAGAGGGCAGCTAAAGTAAGAAGAATAGCTAAGATTATTACCAATCCCCAAGGGCCTATCAATGAGACAATAAGCTTCCCAATCGATAATACAAGCTGTTTCAAGAATTTCATGAGTAGTTTTTTTAGGTACTTCCCCGCTTTTCCTACCGCTTTAGAGGCTACTTTTGTACCGCCTTTTTTTAATGCTCCCCCTGCTTGTCCAGCAGCTTGACCGCCTATCTCATTCGCACTCAATTTCTCACCCCACAATCGCAAGAGGATATCTCCTACGAGACATCCTCAATACCCACCAAATTTGATTAAGATATATCACTTGTTCTATTTCCCTTGTTATATGCACCTGATTGAGCCCATGCAACTCGACTAGCACCTTGCATTAGATTCCTACCGGTTGCTCGCGTAGCTTGCGGTATCTTTCCAACCATATCAGCCACTTTGTCATCTCCACCTGCTTTGCCTGGTTGTTTATGATTGAAGTAATCTTCAGGATTAAGTCTTCGCATGTCAAACGTGTTGTCGGAGTATAGCTTTTGGCCACCACTGTCAGCAATATAAGCCTCACTGCTTCTTCCAAGATCCGCTGTTGATCCACTCATCCCAACTAATGCTCTCTCAGTTCGTGGCCTCACATTGACCGGACTAACAGTACTCGGGTGTTCAATAGATCGCATATATGAACCGTTCTCTTGACGATTCCATTGGCCGTCTTGTTTCGGATTACGCATCTGATAATCTACCATTCGTTGTTGACCCGTTTTGAGAGAAGCATCACCTGCACCATAGCCCCCAATTTTCTCCCATTTTCCAGTTGACTGGTCCTTGGCTTCATACCAGGAGCGGTCATTCGTTTGGTTCCATCGAGCTTGACTCCCACTGAAACGTGGATCTTCAGAGAGACTATTTAATGTCATCCCACGTGGACTCATCGTTCCATCAGCTCGCATTCCGCTTCCAGAATCAAATGCTCTTTGACGGCTTACACCTGACAACATTTGTCCCATAGATTTACCAGCTGTTCCAAACTTATTGCCAAGCGTACCACCGATTGCTCCTCCGAGTGGGCCGGCTACCGACATTCCAATCGCAGCACCTATACCACCTGCAAGCATCCCAGTAGACTCGCCAAGATTACCCATCAACTGACGTCGCTCTGCGAGATCATTCCATTTCTCTTTCACATTTGACATTTTCCATCCAGAAGAAGTTCCGTCTGGATTTTGTCCTTGACCCGCGTTCCGAATTGTACTGTATGTGCCATGTAAACCTTTAGCTGAATTTCGAGTACCTTGCAAAACACCGGTTGCTAGCTTAGATCCCACTGCAGCACCAGCTGCCACACCAGCGCCCCCAAATGGCAAACCTACAGTACCCCCTAAAATCCCGCCAGTTATTGAGCCAGCCTTTTTGATTTTGTTAAACGCCGATCCACCCGCTGCAGCCTTACTTAAAGTAGATGCACCGACATCGTTCCCCATAGAAACTTCAGATCCGCCTGGCGATTCCGTTCCCCCACCTGTTGAACCTGTGGTGTTTGTGGTACGCCCTTTTCCGGACATATTCATGACACCTTTAGATAACATCATGGCTCCGCCGATAGCCCCCAAGCCCATAGCATTCGCAGCTCGACCTACAGAAGAACTCGAGTCTCCGAGGTTAAGCCACTTACTTACCATGCCGGTTATAGGAACAAACATAATGATCATGCCAAGTTTAAATATCATTGGGCCCATCCCAGAACCTAAATTACCTGCCATTTGGACGAAAACGAATAGAATAATCGCATGAATAGCCGGTAGAAAGATATTTCCGCACAATTCTTTAATATAGGTACCAAAAAATGAACGCGTTTTTGCAAATAACAAACTGTAGGCTGCAAAAGGCGACATCACACAAAGGAGAACAATGATTATTTTTCGGGCAATGTAAATAAAGTTAAGATATGCTGAAAGGCCCCACTCTGCTAAGAATACAAAGAGATCTCCCATCTTAAATGAGTATGCACCATCATTTGTAGCGGTTGCGATAATAGAAACTCCATCTAGAGGTTTTCCTAGCCCTTTAAGCGTAGAACCCACGCCTTGTACAATTCCCCAATTCAGTGCCATCAACGTATGGAATAACATCCAGAAAAGACCCATAAAAAACGCGGATGCTACATACATGTGGATATCTTTCCAGAAATCTTCTTTCGACTGAGGACTGTGTGCTTTCATTCCAAACTTTAAACTGGACATCATGATCGCTAGCATCAAAATGGTTGCATAGACTCCTGAAAACGTAGCAATTAGTGGATTGATGACATGATCCATTTCAGATTGATAAAAGATGCCATCAACAAGCTCGTCTTTTTCATTTTCACCGAATCCCCATGTCTTGTAGGGATTACCAAACACCAAGTTTTGGATGCTATTAATACCAGGTATCTTAAATAGATTGTTGGCTTGTCCGATAATAAAACCGTTCATTAGGTTCGCATCATCTTCTGCTTTGTCTAACATTTCTTGCGTTTTCTCTCCGACCAGAGCTCCACTGTTATCTCCGCCACTACCGAGTTCTTCAGGACTGAAAGAAACATCTGAACTTGTCCCATCGGTTGTACTTAAAGGTGTTGCTCCACTACTTTTGCTTGTCGATGCAGCCACGGTTTCTGACGTAGTATTCGTTGATCCGCAACCCGCAAGCAACATTACTAAACACAATAATGCCAGTAGCAGATTCGAACGGTTCATCACGCCACACCACCTGCCGGTATATGAGTTTTATCTTCAAGCCAACCTATCATGTCTTCACGAGTTGTCTTTTTCTTCATCGGAACTTCGACGTTTTGGTTCGTATTCAGGTATACCCATTCTTCAGGAGTCGGTTCAGATTGGAATGAAACGATCTGTTTACCGGCTTTCATGAGCACTTGACCAGTTGAAGATGTCCTGATGAGATTACCAACATCTTCTGAAAGCCTGAAAGTATTGAGTATCGGGGAAATATCTTGATCACTTTGTCTCAAGAAGCAAACCGTATCAAACTGAGCCACGACATCTCTGGCTGCTTCTGTTCGCTCAAACATTTCATATCGTTGAGACACTAAAGTAAGAGATACATTCCATTTCCGTCCTCTAGCAGAAAGGATTTTAAGCCATTCCATCATGGATGCATACTTGATCATCATCCATGCTTCGTCACAAATAACCCGCTTTTTCACTTTCGGATTAGAAACGATGAATCTACTCCACACCCAAGTCATAAGAACGTGTTGAGCTAAAGGTCTTTCTATACCATTACTTGAAAGTTTACTAATATCAAAAGTAACCACAGGTGCGTCATCCAGAGAGACATTATTTTCGGATATAATTCTGGTTTGGCCATCGAACATACCAAATGCTTTGTTTCTCGTGAATAGTTTTACTACGTTACACAGTTCACGGAGCTCCTCACCATAATCATTCTTAGCCTCATGTAGAAGTGCATCATACACATTAGTGATCGTCGGCATTTCAATTAACTTTTTGCGGTACGTAATAGAGCCAAAGTCATCAATATGTTCAATTTGTTCGTAAATAGAGTCTGGATCCTCCGTTATCCCTCGAGAGAGATATAATTCTTCCAAAATATCATTCAAGACCCCGATTTCGACAGCGGTTAGTCCCCTATTATCTGGCGTCAATGATTCTTTCATGACTTTGAAGAATTCAAGAGCTTCTTTGACCTTCTCATTCAAGTTAATTTTCTCATCAATAAACTCATCTTCTGTGCCTTTGTTCTTGATCTCTTTTTCAGGGAAAATATCGAGTGGATTAATTCGACTAACATCATCTTCTTTGGATGGATAGATCGGAACGACCACTCCACCAAGAGCATACGTTAATTCACGATACTCCGGCTCCACATCGATGATCACGTTTTTCATAATACCGTCCATGTAGCCCCGTGCAATAATCTGCTTTACCAACACGGATTTACCTGACCCGGACACTCCAAAAATGCCAAGGGAATAGTTATTTAATGATGCATCAAAGTTGTTATAGTAAACATAATCACGACCATAGCGACCAATAGGGAATCCACCTTGATGATTCAATTTAGATGATGCGTGAGGAAAAATGGCCGTTAGCGCAAGCTGATCCAAATTGCGATCAGATTTAGAAAGATAGTTTCTTCCCAGTGGCATACATGAAAGAAAAGCCTCTTTCTGTCGATCAAAAGCACTTATGATTTCAATAGATTCACCGGATACAGCATTGTCCACTTCCACACACTTCGCGTTAAGCTCATCCAAAGAATTTGCGTAGACACTTGCTTGAATGGATACATAATAAAGCCCATTTTGATTGCTCTTTATCTGACGTTGAAGGAATTTTGTATCATCGCGCTTCTGAACGGAATCATCAATTTTGGCTTGATCATTTCGATTTGCAGCAGAATAAATAACTGTATCTAGTTCGTCAATTTTATCTTGAAGCTTCTTGATCGCAACGTTGCGATCAATTGGTTCGATATGTACGGAACAATCCAAATCGTCCCCACTAAAGAGTGCTTCGAGCCACCCTATTCGAACCGTACGTGGGTAACCACTCGGTTTAACAAAAAAGGACCTTCCATATTTCAGATTCCCAAGTCCCGTTTTCAAAGTGAAATAATCACTCTCAAAATGAGCTCCATCATTCAACATATTGTCAACGATAGAGGGGAATGAAAGTGGTATATCATCTTTACTGCCTTTGCGCACATCATCAATTTGCAACTTCGATGAGTCCTCTTGCTTCTTTTTCAGACGCTTGAACATAGTCTCGCACTTCCTCCACTTCATATACTAGATCTTCAAATCCAGGCATGGTAGTAACGTCGACAGTAATATACGAAGATAGCTTTTCTCTTCCATGTGTAACCAAATCATCGATCGGATTCAATACCATTCGATCCCGGTTTAGTGCTCTTTTCATTACTTCCATAGCAGAGAGGGAATCTAACAATTCCGCGTGTATTTCGCATTGTCTTAACATTCCTACTACGGTTGCCGCACGTTGATATAATTCATTTCGAATCATTTCTTCGCGTTGTTCGGGTTTGAGCGCTCCCATCTTACTAGGCAATGGGACGTAGGTGATCACATAATACACTTTTCGAGATATTCGAAATTCTTTTTCGGATTTGTTCTTGATATGATTAATTACTTTTGTGTTGTAATCCATAGTTTGTGCATTACATTTTTCTAAGTTAGATTTCCAACGGTTCTCTTCTTTCCGTAGATCCTGCCTAACGGCTTGCCCTAAAATCTGAATTGGGAATCGAACAACTCTGAATAAACTGCTGTATCCCAGAATTGTGGATTGGCGAGCTTGAGCACTCAAAAGATCATAATTGACAGAATCTGTAGAGACGATCAGGCAATATTCGTTATTTCGCTTAACAAAGATGCCTTGTTTAATATCCTCAATCCCGATCAGATCCTTCATGTCCTGCCGATCTTTTTTGAGTTGCTTCTCCTCGTGTTTATTGAGGTTCTTTTTTTGATGCTCTACGGATCCAGCACTCACTTCCTCAAGATGCTGTTTTCTTTGCCATCCAATAATAGGTTCATTCTTGTCCATCCTCTTTTTTGCAATCATTAGGAATACCAGCATTAGTGCCAGGAATCCCATCATGCAAAAAATAAAAATCTGCATTTAAGGTCCTTCTTTCGTTTAGTTATGTGTGAACGTTTTTTGAGAGCGTAGAAACTTAATCCTAGAAACGACAAACTCACTCGCATATTGCTCATGTTTATCGAACTTAAAAAATGCAAAGAAAGCTGCAATGGCACCTAGGATAACAAATAAAATCAACTTTCCTATCCACTCTGCACCGCCATCCAAAAAGGGAAGCCCCCCGAAGATGAAAAAGACTCCGCAAAAAACGAGTGTAGGAAATATAATTAAAAATTGTCGAATCGACAAGACAGCCAAAATTGATTTTTCCTCTTGAGTGATATCAATCGGTACGACTATTTCATTGTTCATAATCAACCCCCTAGTGAATGAGAAACGGTCACCGTTACCTATATGATTTCAGACATATAGCGTCCTCATATCCGGTATTGTGACCATTGCTCAGTGCTTAACTTCTACTTCGCTGAATTTGATAAGCCCGCAATAACATCCGCGAAGGTTGCGGCACCGAAGAAGACAAATGCCCCCGCAGCACAGCCCAACAAAGCTTTCCAATAAGTTGCTGCCTTTTGAGGATTAAGCGAACCAAAGATAATCATTACTGCGTAGTACATGACAGCCAGTACAAAACATGTGCCCCCTACGCCTCCAAAAATTTGTACAATCAACTTGAGAGGTTTATTAACCTTATCGACATTAGCTTTTTTAGCTACGTCTCCATTGGGATCATACATTTTTCCGTCCTTTAACTCCGAGTCTATTACAGTGCCATTGGCACTCGCGCTATTATGAACTACAAGACCGAATACTGGAAATAGAGCGAACACAAGTGCTAAGGTTAATACAATTTTTTTTAACAAGATAATTCTCCTTTCGCTTATAAGCGGTGTTAACATATTTGTTTTAAAACATGTGTTACTGAGTTAAACTCAATTTGTAATCACAATCTAACGTACATTCCCCCTTTTTTGGGAACAAAAAAAAGCACCGCCAAACCTTTGGAATTTATCCAAGGTAGGCGGTGCTTCCGCTTGTCAGTATTAAGTTAGTTAAAGAATAATCTACTATGATTATCCTTACTAAGAGCTTTAATGTCAAGAGATGTTTTAATATCTAGCATGGTGTATCCCTCGTTCTACAATAAGTTCACCATCAGCATACTCCCCATTCTCCTCAACCGAATAATTAACTAGAATAGTCGCATGATCAATCGGTTCATTTTCTTTCAGTACAGAATCGAGAATCATCACCAATGTCTTAAGACCTTTTCGGCTCATTCCAATAGGAGTAGAACTTTCCGCTTTCCCCGTACACACATCCATAGTCTTAGGACTTAGGACCTTCTTCTCTAAAACATGATTAATGGCTAGGCGTCCGCTACGTACGGAGAACTTCAAAGAACCTTCTTTCTTTTTTGACATCACTAATGGGTAACACTCCACTAATATAGCAGCCTTGATCTCTTCTACTAGTATACTATTGTCAAGTGGCTTATTCATTACCTCGCTAATACCACCGGTTCTTGCAAATTGTTTTGACATCTTCAACGCCTCCACTAAATGTATATGTTATAGGTCAAAAGATTTAAAATATAAAAAAATAGTGCAAATATGAATCTATTGTAAAAATTATGTATGTAAATATTTCGATTTCACTTTTTCATATGGGTAAATATGTGAAACTTCATATGAATGAAATCATTTTACACTTCTGTTAGAAGATTGTCGATATGAATTTGCGAAATATTAGGAATTTTGACTTATAACAGTGTGTATCTCCGCTTTCTCAAACAACCAATAGTCATATGTACCTATCGGATATATGAGAAAGCGGAGAGCGTCTAAACTCCCACTGTTATTAGTCTTTTGTGAGCATTCGTTTCCAGATCAATAAATTTGTTTGCACAAAACAAGTTCGATTTAACAAATGAGCCTTCTACAAGGTAAGCACCCTCCATTTCAGACATTCCCTGAATCTGGATTTGTTGTTCTGCATATTGTAGTATTGTGACGCCGTTTATTTGGAATAATCTCCCCATCATTACATCATAGTTCCCAGTTGCACCTAATGCAGGGGTCGTCGTAATCTTATCTACGAGCTTCGATTCATATTTACCTCTCAAAGCCCAATATTCACGCAGTCCAATAGGATAATTTGAGCGATTTGCAACCGATTCTGTATTAACAGACTCAGTACTTAACTGTTCATTTCTAGTATTAATAGAAAGAACTTTCTCTCTGTACTCCTTAGAAGTATACGTTAATTCCTCACTGATACCACTACATGATGTAGATTCGCCTTCCCGCTTTAAATCACTTTTCTCATCAATTGCTTTAAACAGTTCATCTAAAGAGTTGTTGAGAGCTTCAGGTAGCTCTGACACTTGAAAGACTTTAGTTTTCAATCAAATGATTCCCCTCATATTTTGATTAGGTTTTGTAATATATAGCATAAAAAAACACCTATAGTGGGTTATCCGAAGAATTAACTCCACCAAAGGTGTTTTGAAATAAGGAAAATAAATAATAAAAACCCTAAAAGTACATAGAAGTATCCAAAATGATACTCAAGCACCTAAAGAGTGTATTTAGACATAAATATTCCAATAAATAATTCAAATTAGAATGACCTGTTTGCCTCATGGCTCAGGTAATAGAATAATTAAACAATTGATATAGTTCTATAATACCAAATATAATTCGACTCGACAACACCATAAACAAAAGAATAGAAAAAAACAGAGCGGGTGATCCCCAGTTTCTGAACAAATGAAAATCTACTGACCCAAGAGTTTAAGCCAGAAAAGCTTAATTTGAAGTGAATGACGATTGCCACGCACTACCATATCTAGTGAGCGATTCTTGTATCATTCAAGTCGTATTTAACAACCAGATTGCAGCCTACTACTTCTGAGAATGAAACGAAAATGAGGCCTATACATCGTAGACTTTGCTAAAAGTGTATACCAAGCAAATAGACATGACTATTGGTCGTTCCCAGCGTCCAGAAATTCTAGTACGCACGATATACGTCGGGATAATTGCCTGGACCACACATCTATAGAAAGCTTCATCTCGTATCTCAAAACGGAAGGAATCTCCACATCTGCAACCGGAGATGACCGACGTGCAAATTAAATAAACTGACGCCGGTTGTGCACCGACGCCAGTCTGGTATTTTTATAATTGTCCTCCATATGGAGTATTTTCCATGTCATACCGTGGCCCTTACTAACACATATATTAATCCTAATCCTAATAATTCAGTCATCTCTAGCATTCGCTGTTGTGGGATTGGTATAGGACACTAGAGTTCAATAAGGATTGAATTTTCTTTCCCTATTTCCGTTTCTGTTCCAGTATCCGGTAATCCGAACATCTCATGATCAGCAAACTTTTCAGAAATAGGTTTTTTTGCTACAAAAGAGGTAAACTTTGTTCCTGGAGCTTTAGCAGCATAAGCCTCTGCCTTCCCTTGGAAGGTCATGATAATCTTCTTCACTTGACTCAAATCCACGCCCTCATTAAGTACAAGACCGCCTCGGTCCTCGCCAGGTACCTCTATCGACCATACTGACAATAAACCTGGCATAATTCTGCTAGTCCCGTCACCCACAGCACCACCAGACTCATTCCGAATGAGTTCCTTAGGTTCTATATCACCTGTTGCACCTCGATCCGGAGTTACTTCATATTCAAAGAATCCATGGCTCTTGTTGTGTACAAAGTCAAAACGTTGACCATACGAATCTAGAAATGTTGAATGACCTGAGTGAGTATATTCAATGTGAATGCTTCCTGCGGCATTCCGTGCACCAGGTATCTGAATGTGGCAGTCACTAACCATCATGTGAGCTTTACCTGCAATTCTCTCCCGAATGAGTTGGTTATCCAGTGTCAAGGGGAAGAATGCCGTTCCATGTGCTCGCAGCGTTTCAAATTGCTCTGGGAAAGATGCTTCGTTAAAGATAACCGTTACGTTTTTGAATGGTTGCACCGGATTTTCTGAAGCATTTAGTGCGTTTGTCAACTTAACGGTTATATCGGCATGAATACGACTAAGCTCGGCAACGTGGCTATCTTGAACAAACGGGAACAGCTCTTGGCTCAGGACCATATAGCGATATGCTTGGTATTCTTGATACAGGAAATCTGTTAATGCCAGCTTTAAGCCGTTGTACAGGTCGAAAATATACGTATGGAACAGTGGCAAGCCCGCATCCACGTCATCTCCCATTACCTGCTTGATTCGGTCTTGATCTGCACGTCGTTGTGCCATTTCAGCAAATAGTTTTGCTTCCTCCAGGTGTTTAGCTGTCACTGCTTGTTTTTTGCGCTGGTATTCTTCAACGACGTTGAGATATTGATTAAAGGCCTTACGATATTCTTCCACTTTATCTTCCGGCATTTGATCATAAACCGGTTTTAACATCTCTTCGAATTTCTCACGTGACATGGCAAGCATGGATGAAGAATATCCAAAGGAATCACGTGCTTCTTGCATTTGCCCCATCAGATTGTAAATCTCTATTCCATCCTTTATAATTGCTAACCCCGAAGAAGCAGCGGTAGTCACATTTTTAATGGATTTAGAAAGTTCCTCTTCTTTTTTCTTTTTTTCTTTTTCTACCGTTTTGGCGTTTTTGAACGTATCGTCTATCACAATGGTCTTACCTGTATCCCAGTAGTTGCTCATTGCTGATGCTATGGCACCGCCTGTTTTGAGCGCCGTAAGGGCGGGGGTTACATTGGTAACCAGCGCTACGCCGTTCACTATCAAATCAAATGTAGCCTTCAGGGTGGACAAAGCAAGTTTCTTCCGTAGCGCATCTACAAATTCTTCAGCCACTTTCTGGAGCGACTTCTCTTTTGAAAGTATATCTTCATATAGCTTGTCTGCTTCTATTTCCAAGCGCGCCCGCTCTTTAATTGAATCTTGCCTTTGACCCTCGATATCATTAATTCGATTTACTGCAACGGTGATGGCATCGTTTAATACTTTTAAGCGCCCTCTTTGATCGTTCTCAGCCAAGATGTAATCACGATATAACGTTTCAGCTTGTTGAGCTGCGTTTATCAGATTGACACCCAAGTCTTGATATTTATTTAGAGGCATCAGAGGCACCCAATTCCATGGATGGCTAAAATAGTCTAGACCCTGTCCCAACTGTGTAATAAGGATCATCGCTTTATTTCGTAGTGCTAGCCATTGAATGGAAGCGTCCAGCATGTCGCTTTGGAATCCAGAATAGGTACTTTGAGCTCGTACCTCATTAAACCAGGACTCATTCGGTATTGTCTGTTGCAGCCAGTTTAGTAAATCGGCAGCTTCTTCGAGCTTATCCTCACTTCCTGACAGATAAGCTAATCCTGCCTTATGTAAGGTTAATGTTTGACGTTCAAGTGAGGCACTTAAGCCAGTTTCTAAATCTACAGGAGAGAGTCTCTTATATATTTCCGTATCGGCGATTTTCGCTCCATAAAATTGACTATACCCAATCTGTGCAATAATGGATTGAGCAGGTTTACCATCAATCGCATGTTCTGCGCTGATCCCTACTGTGCCATTTACGCCGTCCTTTCCATTAGCGGATCTCTTCGTACTGCTGCGCTTTGTAACGCTTGATTTCTTCCCTACCGAGACTGTCTCCAGTTGAAGGCCACCTATGCCTCCCTGACATCCAGCTCCTGCTTTTCCGGGCAAGGTTGGGGCTCCAGCGATACCCACTTGCGTTTCCATCGTTATTCTCTGCTCTTCGCTTGAAACCACATATCCAATAAAAATATGTCCAGCGTCTCCACCATTCCCGGACCTTCCTGCGTTACCACCGTCTCCTCCATTACCTCCATCGCCACCCGATGTGGAATGATCATTAAACCAGAATATATGGGTTTCACCATCTCTTCCATCATCTCCTGGCCGGCCATCCATCCCGTCTCCTCCGTCTTGCCCGCGACCTCCATTACTGCCATTTGCTGAGAGATTCAATTCTCCTTTTAGATTGAAGCGCTCTGCTGTCAGTACCAAATGCCCGCCGGACATCCCATTGGCTCCACTGGAACCGTCATGACCCTTTCCTCCATCGTCTCCACTTTTGATCGCTTTGATGCCGGAATCGGCCTTTGGTTCTTGTACGAAGTCCTGATCCGGAGGAACGGGTAATCCAGACGTGCTAATAGATATGTTTCCATGGGAAGAAATAACTCTCGCATTTATCGTTAGATTACGTCCAGGCAAACGTATCGATCCATCCAGATGGACGGTATCTGCCTGAACCCAGTAGTGAGCTGTAGCATCCGAAAAGTAATCTTGCTTTAAGATTAAATCGGAAGCTGTTAGATAAATAAATTCTTCTTTTTTTCCCCGCTGAACATTGGAATACAATGACTGAGTTTTGACTTCTGCAACTCCCATTCCTGGTTCCTCCCTTAGGCCTTGATAATTATGAGTATCATCTTTATGTAATCCAAAAGTTCTATGTAATAACTTCTGAAAAGTGATAATTATCACTTTATACCTAATTATAAGTTAATTTTATCCATAAATATAGATTTTTTTGTTAAGTTTCGACTTTTATTTCACAACATGCTTTTTATTAAATGTTAGTTTTCTTATATCCCTAAAATGCTTTAATTATGACTTATTCCTTAACATTTAATATAGATACCTCTTTAATAGTTATGGGCTGATGATCACTTTAAGCAGCGTATTGAACATAAATCATCACAACTACATGAAGAATTCATGCACAACGTTATAATCTCAATGCTAATTAAATCTCCATGTTGTATTTATTATGTTTTTCTATCCCATAATAAAGAGTCGCCGACAAGCGGTTGGTTCAACGTGGAGATAGAAAGCACACAGTACTCTAATAAACTTCTTCCAAACCAAAAAAACCACGTCTTGTATGACATGGTTTTTTTGGTTATTCATTTACTCCTGATAGACAACTATACTTACATTAGAATTGTTATCTTCTGGCGTACTTGCTGTGAAAATGACATTATGATCCATCGTGGTGACATTCCACCCGGCCATCGAATTCTCAAATGCAGAACCAATTTTCTCAGCCAGTCCATTTAATGTCTCTGTTCCTGACAATCTTAAACGTTTGGAAACTTCATTCGTACCGTCACGAAATACAACCTTAATAATCCCTGGCGCACTGGGGCCAGAATCAATTTTTAAACTTACAGCTTGCTTTACGCCTGCAAACGTCTCCGATCCTGGTGTAGTAATCGAGCTTGATACCAATCCAATACCTGTTGTCGCTTCCACGATTGCCACGGATAGTTTAGGATTGTTAGCCGAAGGTGCTCGGGCTGTAAATATAACATTTCTATCATTTGACGTAGCGTTCCAATCAACTAAAGACGTGTTAAATGCCCAAGCTATCTTCGTTGCTACTTCGGCAGCAGTTTCTGTACCTATTAATTCAATATCTTTAAGAATGGTTGTGCTACCGTCTGTAAATGTAGCAGTAATCGTTCCGGCAGCTGTAGCCCCTGAATCTATCACTAAGGTAGCCACTTGTGCTTCGCCAGTAGGGTATGGAGCTCCTACGGTCGTTATTGTACTATCTGGCATGCCAATTCCTGTGTTTAATCCCGAAAGTCTCGCCATAGCTTTTATGTTATTCTCTGCCGGAAACTCGGCTGTAAAAATTACATCTGAGCCCCGTGAAGAAACGATCCAATTCGGAATCATGCTCCCGAATGCTGCTGCTATCTTGTTAGCAAGATCACTTCCTGTTTCAGGACTTCCCATCATAGACACATAGGCTGTCCACGAGGAGACTCCATCCGTAAATTTGACGCCTATCGGCCCATGATCACTTTCTGAATTGGGAAGACGCAGCGTAATCACTTGGGATGTGTTAGTCGTAAGATTTGCTGGAACTTCAAGTGTACTTGAAGGCGCCCCTACTCCTGATGCTTCCAAAGCGTATATTTGAACATTTTCATTATTAGTACCTGGCGTTTGCGATGTGAAATGTATTCGACTCCCATCAGCTTCTGCACCCCAACCCGCTACAGATGTTCCAAATGCGACTGCTATTTTAGATGCTACTTCAGCCGCTGTTTCTGTTCCCAAGATGTAGATATTTTTTTGAACTGGCACTCCTCCATCTGTAAAATAAACATAATATGAACCCGGAGCCGTTGCACCGTTCTCTATCACTAGTGTTGCTATTTGTGCTGTACCCTGTAATGGCGCTGTTCCTACAGATGTAATCGAACTATCTGGCATACCAATCCCTGTGTTTAATCCCGAAAGTCTCGCCATAGCCTTTATGTTATTCTCTGCTGGAAACTTGGCTGTAAAAATCACTTCTGAGCCCCGTGACGAAACGATCCAATCCGGAATCATGCTCCCGAATGCGGATACTATCTTGTCAGCAAGATCACTTCCTGTTTCAGGACTTCCCATCATAGACACATAGGCTGTCCACGAGGAGATTCCATCCGTGAATTTGACGCCTATCGGCCCATGATCACTCTCTGAATTGGGAAGACGCAGCTTAATTACTTGGGATGTGTTGGTCGCAGGATTTCCTGGAACTTCAAGTGTACTTGAAGATGCCCCTACTCCTGATGCTTCCAAAGCGTATATTCGAACATTTTCGTTATTAGTACCTGGTGTTTGCGATGTGAAATGTACTCGACTCCCATCAGCTTCTGCACCCCAACCCGCTACGGATGTTCCATACGCGACTGCTATTTTAGATGCTACTTCAGCCGCTGTTTCTGTTCCCAAGATGTAGATATTTTTTTGAACTGGCACTCCTCCATCTGTAAAATAAACATAATATGAACCCGGAGCCGTTGCACCGTTCTCTATCACTAGTGTTGCTACCTGAGCCGTACCTACATTGTTATAAATACTACCTGGGACAGTTATGACACTTCCACTCGAAACCACACCTGTCATAATGCTTTCAACGGTGGCTTTAACATGATCGTTGTTAACAGCTGGATTTAATGATGTAAAATAAATGTTTGCACGCTCAGCATCCACATTCCATCCTGTTAGTGCATTATCAAACGCTTGTACGATTTTAGCAGCTACCTCAGTATCCAATTCAGTTCCATCAAGCTCTACGTAAACGGTCACTGGATTGACTCCATCTGTAAACGTTGCACGCAATGAACCTGGCGCATTTGCCCCACTAGTTAATGTCAGAGTTACCACTTGAGATATGCCTAAAACATCTTTGACGCCTACGGTGGTGTTCAATGTGGAGGTCTTCACTCCAGTAGTAATCGAAGGTGAACTGGATCCATTAGATGTACTGTATGAATCTGAATTTAAACTCGCAGTAGGTATAGATGGTGAAGGTATATTATCGTTATCTTCACTTTCAGTTCCTTGTTCTTGTTCTTGAATCAAGCTTATCGCTTTATCTAACATTACAACTGCCTCAGCTCGCGTAATTGGAGATGCCGGTTTGAATGAACCATTTGTATAACCAGTAATGATATATTTTGAGAATGTAGCACCTATGGCACCCTTACTCCAATATGTAAATTCTGAAGAATCCTTAAAGGCTAAAGCTGCTTTTTCATTACTAGGTAATTTCAGTAAGTCTGCTACAATAACTGCTGCTTCTTGGCGGCTTATCGGTTTAGAAGTACGTATAGTTTGATCTTTATAACCTTGTATGTAACCTGCTTTTACCGCTTTTTGCACTTCTAGATAGCTCCAATTTGAAGACGACAAGTCAGTGAAATGTAGTTCTTCTACCTCATTAAAATCAAACTGACGATTAACCAATGCTATAAATTCTCCACGTGTAATTACATTGTTGGGTTTAAGTGTTTGGTCAGAATATCCTTTAATCAACCCTTCTGAGAGCCATTTACTAAGGGTATACTCGGCCCAATGTCCTTCAATATCTAAATTGGTTTTCTGACCATATGCTACCCCACTAAAGACGGATACCATACTCGTTACTAATATGAATGTGCTTACTTTTTGAATCATTTTTCTATAAAACATATACTTCCTCCAGTTCAAATTTAAAGCTATTTATTTACTAAATAGAATAGATTAGTCTGTGCCTCCCCTCCAGTTACTCTTCCTTAAAGCGTATTTTGAATTAAGGTATAAGCTTCAACCATCCGCCTTTTTCTCAATGCTATCTTATTATATCGGTTTACACTAGTTCACGAGTTATACTTATTACTTAGGTTCTTTTACTCAGCACTATTCTTTTTCTGAATTGAGCGAGCCTTGTACTCAAATTTGATACGTTCTTGTAATGATCTATAGTATTTTTGGGAGAACTTACTACTTAAAAAGATATATATTATGAGTCTATCCAAGTTAGAATTAACAGTTAATGGGTTGCTTTTATACTTCTATTGTAGCGCACCTGAAGAATACGATTTTATTTACGAAATAGTTCCATTAATCAGGGTATTCTGACATCCACGTTGAGAGTTTATCTTTGTTGCAATAATTAAACACAACAATAGCACCGTTCCTTTTGAAAGTATCGGCGCTGTTAACGTATCGGATAAATCGAGCGAGTTATCTGCTTAACAGTCGGTAGCGCTCTTCGCTTTCATTACCTTGAGAAACTGCCTTTACTCCGTAATATTTTTAGACGTTCCAAAAATACCATCTACCTTTCCTTCAAAAACAAAGGAACAATCAAATATACAAAATTAATATTCCTACACTTCTAAAGAACATAGTTTTATTGAACTTGAATTTTAACCCTCTCTATCATATAATCTATATAGATGGTATATAGATGGTATATGGATGGTTTGTGGATGGTAACTTCCTTTTTACACTTCCATAGATCGATTTCAATTATATTTAACCATACTAATAGTGCTGAGGAGTTGAATCTAAAATGGACAATATTGATAAAACAGAGAAAATAACCATTAATATTGGTGTTGTTGATCTTGGTCACATTGATCTTCTAGTTGAACAAGGATTTTATTCGAATCGAACCGATTTCATTAAAACTTCGGTGCGAAATCAAATTTCAACGCATCAACAGTACATACAACACGAGATATCCAGCAAGGTGCTAGCTGCGGGCGTAGTTCACTATAACCAATCTGATCTAGTGGAGCTGTATAACAAAAATCAAAGTCTGGAGATCAGATTAATTGGTATGCTCATCTTGGATCCAGATGTTACTCCAGAAGCGATATACAAAACAGTAAAAGTAGCAAAAATTTTTGGTGTTATCAAAGCTAGCCCGCAAGTAAAAGCTGCATTGGAAGCGATAAAAAAGAAATAGTTTTTTAAACTTTTCAGAAACTTAATGAATTTTCATAAGAGGTGGAACGCATGAAGTTTATAGGATCGTACTTAAAGCAATACTGGTATCTCTATGTACCCTTAGCCATTACGACACTTATTGGTATTGCACTAAATTTATCCCTTGCTTGGTTTATCTCAAGAATAACCGATGTAGCTGTAATACAAGACTCCTCACAATGGATGTTTATGATTTATGCAGGATGTATTATCGTAGGTGTACTCGGTTTCAATGCTTACACTGATACATATTTAAAAGCTAAAGTGGCCAGTATGATTCGTAATGATCTCAAGAAGAAAACAATGAGCACACTCCTTCAATTAAAACAATCCTTCTACGATAAGAATCATTCTGGACAATTGGTTACCCGACTGACTAATGACAATTCAATGGTAGGTGATGCGCTCGGGAATACGCTAATAGAGCTAATTAAAAACCCTCTTCTCGCTATTTTTTCCTTCATTTATTTAGTTTCGATAAACTGGAAACTGGCAATTATATGCTTGTTAATTGGGCCAATTACCTTAGCCGTTGCAGCCTTGTTTGGTAAAGCTATGAGAAGACTCTCGAATGATTTACAAAATCAAAACGGGCAGACTTCTAGTTATTTACAAGATGTTCTGGGATCAAGTATTATCTTCAAAACTTTTGCACTAGAAAACATTTTTCATAAAAAATTCGTGAAACAAGCAGAAAAAATTTTCAAATTGGAACTTAAAAACGGTAGAATGAACGGCGCATTAGATTCTACTACACAAGTTGTTGCAAACATTGCATTCATTATTGCATTCATTCTTGGCGCATATTTCGTTTCTCAAGGCGATATGACTATAGGAAGCCTACTTGCCTTTATCCAACTTATGAATTACTTAATTATGCCGTTCACAGCATTTTCAGGCATATGGGGACATTTTCAGTACTCTATGGGTGCCGCAGACCGGATCTCTGAAATTTTGGACGTTTCGAAAGAACCATCAATCGTACCACACGCTGCAAAACCAGTTAAAACTTCGTTTAACAATTTGAGCTTGAAACAAGTTCACTTTGAGTACGAGAATGAATCTGTAATAAATGACTTATCCGTTAATATTAGCAGGGGTGAGTTTGTCGCTATTGTCGGGCCAAGTGGTAGCGGAAAATCAACCTTATTTAAACTATTACTGAGTCTATATCCTAGTTCAAAAGGAAGCATTTCAGTCGATGGCCAGTCTTATGAAAGCTTGAGTGAAGAAGATGTCAGAAGATACTTCTCTATGGTACCCCAGGAGCCTTATCTCTTTTCCGGAACTATTCTTGAAAACATCAAGTACGGAAATCCGGATGCAACAGAGGAAGAAGTCATTCAGGCAGCAATTCACGCGAATGCTTATGAATTCATTACTGGCTTGACAGATGGATTTCAAACTGAAGTTGGCGAAAGAGGCTCAAACCTTTCTGGTGGCCAGAAGCAACGCATCGCTATAGCACGAGCAATTCTCCGTAACGCACCGATCTTACTTTTAGATGAAGCTACGGCATCCTTAGACAACGAGTCAGAACGCCTTGTTCAGGAAGCTTTGAATAAAATGATGATTGGGAAGACAACTTTAGTCATTGCACACCGTTTATCAACCATTCAAAGTGCAGACCGAATTCTTGTAATGAAAGACGGACAAATCGTTGAGAGTGGTAATCATGATGAACTGTTAAAAAGGCAGGCACATTACTTCAACTTGTACAACAAAAACTTAGCTTCAGCAAACTAATTTCATAAATGCTTAGGTGGCAGTGCTCAAGTCGTTTCTCTACTTGGCACTGCCCTTAACTTTGAGTTGTTTTTATTTTTTGAGTCTTAACTCCTGAAACCATAGCTTAATTCCCCTTTCTTTCTCAATAGAAACAACTCACCTTTGTCTACTCCTGCAAAATAACAATATTGTTGTATCCAAGAATTATTACTTCTACACACACGAGAAGTTCATAAATAGAAACATGGGGTGCTCCTCGTAATCTTGATGACGATGGAGACGCCCCATGCTTTATCTACCTTATTCCCGCTTTAAATTGTCTGAAAGAATGCCACTTACTTTAATCTTATAACTTTTCTAAAGTTTTGAGACTTACATTTTCAGCAATCTTGCGTACAGAAGGATACTTGAAAACCATCGAATCCTCTATTGTAATATTTTGTTGTTCCAATTTAATCTCGACATGAATAGCGTTAATGGAGTTCCCACCAATTTCAAAGAAATCATCTTCTACTCCAAAATCAGATTTCCCTAAAACTTCAGTCCATATGTCATAAACCAACGTTTCCAACTTACCTAAAGGTTCAGACGACTCCTGGTCGGGATGCAACTGAACTTCAATCGGAACTTCCTTAAGTTTTCTTCGATCAATCTTTCCATTAGCATTTAATGGCATCGCTTCGACCACAACATATTGGGCAGGAATCATGTAAGTAGGAAGAATGTTTTGAAGATATTTCTGGATTACTTTAGCAGAAATGTCTTGCTTAATAACCAAATAAGCAACCAACATCTCCATACCTTCTCCGCTAGGATCTGTATTTACAATTACTGCAGTATTTATAACCGATTCATGACGCAACAGAACCGCTTCAATCTCTGACAGTTCAATTCGATAACCCCTAATTTTCACTTGATTATCGGCACGTCCAATGTAATCAAGATTTCCGTCGGGCAGCCAACGTGCTAAATCACCCGTTTTGTACATCCGAGCGCCAGGGTTAAAAGGATTTTGAACAAACGCCTTAGCGGTAAGGTCCTCACGGTTCCAATACCCCCTTGCTAAACCGGCCCCAGCTATGCACAACTCCCCAACAATCCCTATTGGCTGCAACCTCTCTTCTTCATTCAGAATATAAATCTGAGAATTGATAATTGGTTTGCCTATGGATATGTGACTTCCATCTGTCAATTCTTGCACAGTGGACCAAACTGTGGTTTCAGTCGGTCCATACATATTGTAGATTCTAGCTGAAGTTACTTGAGACAAGCGGTTCAGAAGCGTTGGAGGTAGTGCTTCCCCACCAAGCAATATGGCCGATAAATTGCTAAAGCAATGACCAACTCCTGCATCCAATAATAGTCTTAGCCGCGACGGAGTTAGTTGGATGATGTCAGCGTATTGCGACGAAACTAATTCACTTAATACCTTTGGACTTTGGATTTCGTCTTCCGTCGCCAGTACTACTGTTGCCCCCAACATCAGTGGAAGAAGACTTTCTAAAACAAAAATATCAAAGGATACAGTGGTTAAGCTCAATACAGTACTTTCTGAAGAAATTGGTAAGCGATCTCTCATTCCTTCACAGAAGTTCTTCAGACCTCGATGTTCAAGCATGACTCCTTTGGGACGACCAGTTGACCCTGATGTATAAATCACATAAGCTAGATCGCCTGCTTCAGGATAATTGGAAAGTTCAATGTTGTCTTCCCGTAAATCTTCATCATAATGTACAGCAATTTCTATTTGGTGAATTGACTCACTGATATAACCTGAAAGACTACCATCAGTCACTATGAAACGAGCATTACAATCTTCCAACATGTATTGAATCCGATCCTCTGGATGTTCCGGATCAATCGGAACATAGGCTGCACCTGCCTTCAGAATCCCCAACATGCCAGAAAGCAGTTCAATAGATCGTTTGGAAACTAAACCAACTAAGGATTGTTTCTCTAGCCCCTGTTCCAAAAGCAATCTTGCAATTCGATTCGCATGTCGATTCACTTCTCGATAAGTCCAGGAAGTTTTACCACATATGATGGCTGTCTTATCCGGGGTCAATTCAACGTACTTTTCAAACTGTACCAGGATAGTTTCATCTTTTTCAAAATAAACTTCAGTATTATTGAAAGTCTCCAATAACTGTCTGCGCTCATTTGAACTAACTAAGTCCACATCAGCCAGTTTAATAGATGGATTTGATGCAATCTGAATTAAGAGTAATCGCCAATGTTCTGCGAATCGTTCCATTGTAGCCCGCTCAAATAATCTACTTGCATATTCAACACCAACTTCAATGCCATCCTTGATCTCTGTCACTTGCATTGAAAGATCTAACTTCGCTACACTTTCTGGCAAAGGAAGCATTTCGTATTCCAAATTTCCTATTAAGTTAGTTGAGACTTCCAAGTTCTGCATAGAGAACAAAACATCGAACAACGGATTTCGGCTTAAATCCCTTTTTAGATCTAATTGCTCAACTAATCTTTCAAACGGATAGTCTTGGTGTTCAAATGCTTTTATGGTGTCACTTTTAACTTCACTTAAGAAGTCGAGGAACGATTTCTCCTTATTCGGACGTCCTCGTAACGCTAGGGTGTTGATGAAAACCCCAAACATATCATGAACATCAGCATGATTTCGCCCAGCAATTGGAGTCCCTACAATAATGTCATCTTGACCGCTATATTTCCCTAACAACACTTGGAAAGCGGCAAGTAATACCATATATAGTGTACTTCCAGTCTCTGTAGCAAGCTTGTTAAGTCCATCAGATAATTCCTGGTTCAGATGAAATAATAAACTATCACCTTCGAAGCTCTGTTTGGCAGTTCTAGGATAATCAGTAGGAAAACTTAATACAGGTAATTCTCCACTAAAGGTATCCAGCCAGAAAGTCTCTTGGTGCTGTATACGTTTAGCGGATAGTTGCTTTTGTTCCCACACTGCATAATCCTTGTAACCTATCTCCAGTGTTTCCAATGTGGATCCCTCATAGTATCTAGAAAGATCTTTCCAGAATATCTGCATAGAAGTACCGTCTGAAATGATATGGTGCATATCAATGAGAAGAACAAATTCCGCTTCTTTGCATTGAAGTAGTCTCGCTCTAATTAATGGAGCTTCATTCAGTTCAAATGGATGGATGAAGCCAAACATACTTTCATAGATTTGTTTCTCCAGTGTCTGATTGTCCCCTTGGAAACGAAGATCTCTTTTTTCCAAGTAGAATGGTACTTTTTCATGAATTCGTTGTACAGGCTGATCGTCCAACCATTCAAATGACGTTCGTAAAATTTCATGGCGTTCAATAACCCGGAGTATAGCATGTTCCAATTGGTCAGGCTTCAACTCCCCATAGAGCCTCACAGCCACAGGCATGTTGTAGGTTGTTTGCTTGCCCTCCATCTTATTTAAAACGAGCATCCTTTTTTGAGTTGAAGAAACCGGGTACACTTCTTTATGCTCACTACGAGAGATTGGTTCGTAAGCAACTTCTATCGAATGACTAGCAATATCCGCCAAGGTCTCTAATACAGGATTTTTAAAAATCACTTGAAGTGTTAATTCGACCTTTAGTTTAGCACGAACAAGTTGAATTAAATTCATTGCCTTCAGTGAATGTCCACCAAGCTCAAAGAAGTGATCGTCGATGCTGACTTGGCTGACTCCCAGCACTTCCTGCCAAATTTCCACCATGTCTTCTTCCATTTGAGTTCTTGGTGCCACATAAGATGTTCTTGCTGCCTTCGCCTCTTCCGGCTCCGGCAGTGCCTTTTTATCTACCTTTCCATTTGGCGTCAGCGGTAACTGGCTCATAATTATAATTTGGCTAGGCACCATATATTCAGGCAGGATTCTCAGTAAACCACTTCTCAGTTGTGAGCCGGTTGTTTTCTCTTCTACGGGTACGCAATATGCACACAAGTATACTTGCTCGTCCTGATCTTTCCGTGGCACAACCACGGCCTCACGCACACCATCCATCTGGTCCAGCGCAGCTTCGATTTCACCAATCTCAATACGGTACCCTCGAATTTTTAACTGCTCATCTTTCCGACCAAGGTACTCCAGTGTTCCATCCGGCAACCAACGTGCCAAGTCTCCGGTCTTATACATTCGTTCCCCAGGTCTATCTGGGTGAGCTACAAATTTCTCTGCCGTGAGCTCTGCTCGATTTAGATACCCGCGAGCAAGACCCATCCCGGCTATACACAGTTCCCCGGCAACGCCAATGGGTTGCATCCGTCCAGCCTCATCCATGATATAAATTTCCGTATTATCGATGGGACCACCAATCGGTACAGATCCTTGCGTTTGACCAGCCGGTCTCTGCCACATGGTTGCACATACTGTACTTTCGGTAGGTCCATAGGCATTAATATAAGTGATTCCTTTGGTGTGCTCCAATAAGCTTTCAGTCGCAGCGGATCCCGCTGTAATCAGCATCCGCAGTTTAGGTAGGAGTTGAACATCAACATACAGTGCAAATCCTGGTGGTAATGTCGCTATCGTCACCTCTTTCTCCGCCATCCACTGTGTCAGTTCCCATGCATCCCGTACCGTTTCACGGTCTGGCATACATAACACAGCGCCTAATAGCACGCTTTGGGTGATCTCCCACACCGATGCATCAAAGGAAATGCTCGCGAATTGAAGGATATGATCTGAAGAAGTGATATTCATTCGATTACAGAACATTTGTCTTAAGTTCGCAACACCTCGATGCTCTACCATCACACCTTTTGGCTTTCCAGTCGATCCTGATGTATAGATAACATAAGCGATATCTCCAGCTGCATTCGTTCGCATCGGATTGACTACTTCTTCCGCTTCTTCGGCCAATGCTTCCATACAAACGCTGCTCACACCATGCTGAGTGACCCGTTCTTCAAGATGGCTTTGCGTCAACACCACGTCCACGCCACTATCCATCAGCATATAGGCAATGCGTTCTTCTGGATAATCAGGATCCAGCGGAACGTAAGCCCCTCCTGCTTTCCAAACCCCTAGAATTCCTGCAATCAACTCAACCGACCGATCTGCCATAATGCCGACGAGACGTCCTGCGCCAATGCCCGTTGCTTGCAAATGCCAAGCCACTCGATTCGCCAACCGATTCAATTCATCATACGTCCAACAAGTTTCATTGAAGATCAGTGCGGTTGCTTCCGGTCTTTCTGCCACCTGTTCTTCAAACCAGTCTGCTGCCGTTTTCTCGATATCTAACGGAACTTCTGTGCGATTAAATCGATGTAGCTCTTCCCGTTCAGGCTCGGATATCATTTCGATGGCTCCAATAGTTAACTCCATTCCGAATGCAATCTCCCGAAGGAGTTTCAACCAGTGATCTCCCATCCGCTGTGCGGTCGTTCGATCAAATAGCTGACTTGCATATTCTAAACTAAAGACAATTCCCACTTTATTTACAACTGCCTCTATCGATAGGTCAAACTTGGCTACAGGGAATTCAATCTCTAGCGGAGTGACCTCTTCTTCTACTAGGTTCCAACCGCCCGAAGTTGTATTGTCCTGCATTGCAAATAAAGCATCAAACAGAGGGTTTCGGCTCGCATCCCGTCTAACTTCCAGCTTTTCTACCAACCGATCAAAGGCGTACTCCTGATTTTCATAGGCTTGCAACAATGTTGTCTTCACTTCCGACAAGAACGCAGTGAACGTTTTCTCTCTTGTTGGTGCTCCCCGCAGAGCTAGCGTGTTTACGAACATGCCTAACATCTGTTCCGTATCAGCGTGACGACGCCCAGCAATCGGTGTACCCACCACGATATCCTCTTGACCACTGTAGCGGGTTAACCACACTTGGAACGCTGCCATGAGTAGCATGTACAGTGTACTGCCACTCTCTGCTGCCAGTTCTTGCAGTCGATCTGTTGTTTCTTTTTCCAATTCAAATGTGATCCGGTCACCTTCAAAGCTTTGCACCAGTGGACGCGGTCGATCAAGAGGAAGTTCCAATATGGGAAGCTCTCCGGATAATTGATCCAGCCAGTAAGATTCCTGATCTTTCATGGACTCACTATCCATTTGTGCCTGTTCCCACGACGCGTAATCCTTGTAGCTCAGCTCTAGCGGTTCTAGAGTTTCGCCCCTATACATCCGGGACAGTTCATCCCAAAATATTGCCGTAGATACTCCATCTGAAATAATATGGTGCATGTCCATCACTAATACATAATCCGACTGCCCCTGTTCCGCAAGCCAAGTTCGCATGAGTGGAGCTTGTTGTAAATCGAATGGCTGGATGAGTTCACTCAGTTTCTGACGCAGGGAACTCCCTAACTTCTCGCTGGCCTCCAACTGCCCGAGCCGCTCTAACCGGTACGGGACGTTCTCATGGATGATCTGCAGCGGCTCGCCGTCGACCCATGTAAATGAAGTACGCAAAGCTTCGTGTCTTTCGACCATCCTTTGAAGGGCAGTTTCGAGTTTCTCCACATCCAGGTCACCCTGAAGCCGAACCGCCATAGGCATGTTATAACTTGTCTGTTTCTCACCAATTTGATTGAGAATCAGCAATCGGCGCTGGGCAGATGATACAGGATATGCCGTTTTAGGCGCTAACGGTTGAATGGGCTCAAACCGACTCTGAGCTGCTCGCGCTGCATATTGAGCTAAATCATGGAGAATCGGGGTATTGAATATCTGTCGAAGAGGCATCTCGATCTGCAATTGTTTTTGAAGGGCTGACACTAAAGCCATCGCTTTTAATGAATGTCCGCCTAACTCAAAGAAATGATCATAGATGCTGATCCGTCCTCTCTCCAACACATCCTGCCAAACCTGAACCATCTTGGTTTCCCATTCATCACGCGGTGCAGCATAAGCCTTTCCACTGGCCATCACATCTAAGGGCTCTGGCAGAGCTTTGCGGTCCACTTTTCCATTAGGTGTAAGCGGAAGTTGCTCAATTGCAACAAACCTTTCGGGAATCATGTAATCCGGTAGAGTTTCCTGCAAGCCACTGCGCAGGATACTCAAATTAAGGGATATTGTTTCAGAATTCATAACTACATAGGCTGCTAAGTATGGTTGGCCTTCCTTATCACTTTGTACCGCCACGAATGCATCCTGTACCCCTGGCAAGTGTTGTAAATTACTTTCAATCTCACCAGTTTCAATACGGTAGCCTCGAATCTTCACCTGATGATCAACCCGTCCCATGTATTCCACATTCCCATTCGGTAACCACCGGGCTAAATCGCCTGTCTTGTACATCCGCTCTGCCGGTTTGTATGGATGCTGAACGAATTTCTCTGCGGTGAGATCTGCTCGATGGAGATAACCTCTCGCTAAACCTGCCCCAGTAATACATAGTTCTCCAGCTACTCCAATAGGTTGTTGTTGTCCCCAGCGGTTCATGATGAAAATCTCCGTATTGGCAATCGGTTTGCCAATAGAAATAGCATCGTTTTGTACAGATGTACATTCATAATACAAAGCACAAACCGTTGCTTCCGTAGGTCCATATGAATTCACAACCATGGATTTGTCCATAAGCGTTCCAAAATGATGTGCTTTTAAGACATCTCCTCCGGATACGAATGCCCTAATCTGATGATGTACGTTCTCCAAGCTTCGGTTTAATTCATTCAACAAGTGAGGGGAACAAGAAACCATTGTGACTCGGTTCAACACCATAAGTTCTACTAGTTTTCTTGATTCCAATACCGTATCTTTATCCGAAATGAATAACGTACCACCATTAACTAACACCGGGAATATCTCTTCCAATGAAGTATCAAAAGCATAAGAAGCTTGCTGCAACATACAGTCACGTGCGCTAACATCAAAATACTCCGAAAACGTGTTGATATAATGGGACAAACTACGATGTTCGACCATTACCCCTTTAGGCAAACCTGTAGATCCAGATGTATAGATAACATAGGCCAAGCTCTCAGGCAGGATTGTTGGCAGAGAGTTTTCAGGCTCTTCTTCACTAGGTTCCGTTTCCGTTTCAAGCTGGTCTAATGCAATAAGGTTTGTCTCATCTTCAAACAATCCCTCTTGTATTAGACGAGCTTGGGTAAGAACAACCTTAACCCCACTATCTTTAATCATGTAGCGAATCCGATCTTGAGGATAATCAGGGTCAATGGGAACATAAGCTCCTCCAGCCTTCCAGATTCCCAAGATACCGGCTATCATCAATTCAGAACGTTCTAATAAAAGACCTACCAACGTTTCTGGTCCAACCTTTACACTTCTCAAGTAATTTGCAATTCGATTTGCTGCGTCGTTCAATTGCTTATACGTGATTACTTTATCCTCAAAAAGTATGGCTGTATGCTCAGGTGACTTTACAACTTGTTCCTCAAACCACTCAGGAATAGATTTCATTGAATCGAGGGGGGTTACGTTCCCTTTACCCCAATTATTCAGAACTATCTTTTCCTTTTCTGGCAACAATTCAAATTTGTATAGAAGCTCATCAGGTTGATCAACTATTTGTTCAGCTAGTTGAGTAAAATGTTGGGCGATTCGTTGTATCATCATAGAGTCATACATCTTCGCGTTAAAATTGAACTTAAATCCGAGTGATTTCCCAGGTAGGACCGTTAAATCAAATCCGTAGCTTGTCCGTTCCATTACTTCGGCACCTGTAATAACTGCAGTACGTGTCTCGTCTTGCTTCATTTTTTCGTCGATCGGATAATTTTCAAATACCATAATATGATCGAACAATTCTTGCTTCAAGGCAGATTCTGCTTGAATCTCATATAAAGGATAGTAGCTATAAGTTTCTGACTCTAGAACAGCATGTTGAAGTCGTTTAAGCAAATGAATGGCCGTGTCGCCTTCTGAACTCTGGACCCGTACGGGGACTGTGTTAATAAACAGTCCCATCATACGCTCGACGCCTTCTAAATTCGAAGGCCTGCCTGAAACAACAGCACCAAAAACTACATCATCGGTACCATTATAACGTTGTAACAACACACCCCATAATACTTGTAGTAAGGTATTCATGGTGGCTCCATTGATTCTAGCAAGCTCCTGTAATCTACCAGTCAAATTTTCATTAAAGCTAAAATTGAAACACTGGTGGTCATACAGTTCCCCAGTAACATTAGATTTTCGTAGGGGGAGCTCCGCTTTGTCTTCATAGCCCGCAATAAGCTCTCTCCAATACTTACGTGCTCTTTCTTTGTCTTGTTTTTCCAACCACTGTATATATACGTGGTATGGAACGACAGGATCAAGTTTAGGTTTTTGCCCTTTAAGTGTCGCCTCGTAAATCTCAAACCATTCACCGAAGAATAAACTAATACACCAGCCATCTAGCAATATATGATGGAAAGTCCATACTAAGTTAAACGACTCGGGTTCCGTCTGGAATAACTTCAATCGAATTAATGGATCTTTGGCCATGTCAAAAGGCGCACATCGATCCTCTGCTTTATAAGACCGAATTTCCTCTTCCTGATCTTCAGTATTCATATTCGATAAATCATGAAACGAAATCTGGATCTCTCTCTGCTCACGTACAATTTGCCTTGGTTTTTGAAGATCAGTATGAACGAAAGAAGTTCGCAGAATATCGTGCCGCTGCACAAGTTCGTCCAGACTTCTCTGAAAATAAGGAATATTTAAAGTTCCCTTGATGGTAAAGGATGCCTGTTCATGATACGCATCGTCTTTCTTTTCCATGATGGAATGGAATAGCATGCCCTCTTGCATGGGTGTCAACGGATATATTTTTTTAATTTTCAAGATAGCCCCTCCGCTTTTAAAGTTGTTTTAACAGGCTGTCGAGCTCTTCAAGTGACAATTCGCTATCACCGTAATCGCTAGGAGTAAACTCAGATTCTTCTAAATTTGTACAATGATTGATCAAAGAACGCAGTTGGTTCAAATACTCTTCTACTAGAAGCTGAATACTCTCTTTGTCATGTTCAGTTTTCAGGTAATTTAGTTGGATTGTAAATTCCCCTTGTTCTACCAAACACACGATATCTAATTGAAAACTCTTAGCATTAGATCCAGCTATAGTACTTCCAGATCCGTAAGGAGATAAGCTATATTCTGTTCCGTAATCTGTATCGAACTGACCCAAATAGTTAAAACTGATACCAGGGAGTGGTGTTTCTTGCAATTCTGCGCAGGCTCTATCTTCACTCAGATATTTCAGAATCCCAAAACCAATACCTCTTTTAGGAACTTTTCTTAGCATCTCCTTCGTTTCCTTAATCTGTTCCGCCCAGCCGAGATATTCTGAGGTTAGAGAAACTGGAAACATAGATGTAAACCATCCAACTGTACGAGTTACTTGAACCTGATTATCTATTTCTTCTCTTCCATGCCCTTCCATGGTGATCCCTAATGTTGTTTGACCATTCCATTGTTTCATGGCTCGAGCAAGGGCACTGAGAAGTAAATCATTCATTTCAGTATGGTAAGCTTTATGTGCTTCAGTTAATAATGTCTTCGTTTCTACAGAAGTTAGGCTAGCCATAACCATATCAGATTCCATCCATGTACCAACCGTTTGCTCCTGATTTGAGGCTTGGCAACGATTCAATATATTCTTCCAATATTCAATCTCACCAACTAGTTCATGACTTTTTGCATATTTTTGCAAAGCAACCGACCATTCCTGGAATGAATCGGTTTTCCCTGAGGACTCAGGTAACGATCCCTCTGCTAACTGCTTATAAACTACCGATAAATCTTCCATAAGAATGCGCCACGAAACGCCATCTATAACCAAATGATGTGCGATCAATAAGAGATGATCGCCTTCTTCCGTTTGAAATAGTCCTGCATGGAACAACGGTGCTTTATCCAAGTAAAATGAAGCCTGCAACCTTTCAGCTTCCTCTTGAATAAATAATTCTGGATCGGGTTCACCTTTTACATCTACAACTGTCAGGATTTTTTCAACATTAAAATCCGCTTCATATCTTTGTACTACCTGTCCTGCCTCTTCGTGAAAACTCAAACGAAGCGAATCATGGTGTTGGACTAAGTACGTTAATGCCTTTTCAAGAAGATCAGGCTGATATCCATCTTTCCGATAGAGCATCATGGCTTGGTTCCAATGTTCAGGCTTAACAAACTCTTGTTCAAAGAACCATTGTTGTATCGGAGTATGTTGAACCTCCCCACTTACTTGTGCTGACTCAGCTTTGATTTCCAAAGGCTTTATGCAAGCTACTACGTCACAAAGGATTGGATTTTGAAAAAGTTGTTTTACTTCTAGTTTCATTTTCGCCTTGTATAATCTAGCGCATATCTGAATTGCCTTGATTGAATCCCCTCCGAGTTGGAAGAAATGATCATGAATACCGATCTTTTTGTAACCCAACACATCCTGCCAAACTGTAGACAATATCGTTTCTACTTCATTCCGTGGCGCCTCATATTCGCGTCCTGTGTCTGTTGTTTCTTCCGGTTCTGGTAATGCTCTGCGGTCTACTTTGCCATTTAACGTGAGAGGGAATCGATCCATTATGCAAAATCGTCCAGGTACCATATACTCAGGTAACATCTTGAGGAGCTCTTCTCTCAATTGAGAATGATTCAGAGTGTATTCCTGTTCGGGTACCACATACGCACATAGATATAACTTCTCATCCATATCAAGCTTCGTCAGGACAACAGCTTCACGAACCTTCTCCAAACCTGAAAGAACATTTTCAACTTCTTCTGGTTCAATGCGAAATCCGCGAATTTTAACTTGTGAGTCTTGTCTACCAACATATTCTATATTCCCTTCATTCAACCACTTAGCCAGATCACCCGTTCGATACATCCTTTCTCCTTCTTTAAAAGGATGAGGGATGAATCTTTCTTGGGTTAGCTCTGTGCGATTAAGATATCCTTTGGACAGACCTTCTCCAGAAACGTATATTTCACCTACAACACCAATTGGTTGGAGCCGTCTGTTTTCGTTTAGAATTAAAATTTCAGTATTAGTCAACGGTGTACCAATCGAAATTGGATCTGATAAAGGTTCATCCCTAGGCACCTCATAGTATGTTGCGAACACTGTCGTTTCAGTTGGACCATATCCGTTGATAAAACGCGTTTTCGGATTGTGTTCCAAAGCTCTTTTAACATGAGTCACCGATGCGCGTTCTCCGCCAAACAAAATGAGTCTCATCTCAACAAAACAAGAAGGAACCTCGTCAGTAATTGCATTGAAAAATGCTGTAGGGAAGAAACTTACCGACACATTTTGGGCCTGGATAAGTGCTGGTAAGCTTTTCATATCTAGCATCGTCACTTTGTCCACCAATACTAAAGTTGCTCCATTGGTTAATGTTCCATATATATCAATCGTAGATCCATCAAAACAATAATTTGAAAATTGAAGAACACGATCTGTATCATGAATATCAATACAATTATTATTTTGAACTGTTCGGATAATATTTTGATGAGTTGTCATTACACCCTTAGGCTTCCCAGTAGATCCGGACGTATAGAGGATATAAACCAAATCATCCATTGATTGTGCTATTGAAGGATTCTTAGACTCATCTCTATCTACATGATTTCTTACTAGGGAATTCAAATCCCAACAAATACCTTCAAAATCGCTTAAGCGTTCACGTAACTCTTCTTGTACCAATATCAGTTCGGTACCACTATCTTTAATCATCAGTTCCAATCTTTCTTGCGGATATTCAGGATCTATTGGCATATATGCACCGCCCGCTTTGAGAACCCCTAGAATACCTGTAATCATGTGAATGGAACGTTCAGTCATCAAGCCAACGATTGTATTTCTACCAACACCATGTTGTAAGAGCTTCCAAGCAACACGATTAGCCATCCTGTTTAACTGATCATAGGTCCATTGTTGATCATTGAACACGACTGCAACATGATTTGGCGTTCGTCGTACATGTTCTTCAAACAGTTGAGACACTGTACCCAGACTCTCTCGTTTAGTAGGCAACGTATTAAACTTGTCTAATACAAAATGTTTTTCACTATCTGTCATCATTTCAATGAAACCGATAGGATTATCTGGATTAATAATGATTTGTTCTAATAATTGAATCCAATGAAGAACCATACGTTCTATAGTGCTCCGCTCAAATAGCTTAGTAGCATACTCTAAGCTGAACGAAATTCCATATTCGTACTCCATGACTTCCATGGAAAGATCGAATTTTGCAAATTTATAATCGAGATCAATTGTCTCGCCAACTGTCCCATCGACATTCAGAAATTGCTTCTCCGATGCGTTATTTAACGAGAACATGGCATCAAACAATGGATTTCGTCCAACATCGCGGTTTATCTGTAACTTTTCCACTAAAAATTCAAAGGGATAATCTTGATTATCAAAGACTTTTAAGACGGCCTCTTTAGTCTCTTCTAAGAAATTATTAAAACTCTTATCAGGGCTAGGAGCTCCTCTTAAAACTAGCGTATTGACAAACATGCCCATCATCTTCTGTACGTCAATATGCCTACGGCCTGATATTGGTGTACCAACTACAATATCTTTTTGACTAGTGTACTTACTCAACCAAACCTGATAGGCTGCCATTAAAACCATATAGAGTGTACTTCCATTCTTAGTTGCCAATTGTCGGAGACCAGCTGTCTTTTCTTTGTCTAGTTGAATCCGGACACGATCCCCTTCAAAGCTCTGAACGGTTGGACGTATATGATCAGTTGGAAGTTCTAGTACAGGAAGTTCTCCTGAGAGATAATCTAACCAAAAAGACTCTTGCTTTTTAAAATCCTCTGATTCGTGTTGAGATTGCTCCCATACTGCATAATCTTTATATTCAAGTTCAATAGGTTCTAATTGCCCTTCTGAATAAAGAATGGAGAATTCTTTCCAAAATACATTCATTGAAAGACCATCTGAAATGATGTGGTGCATATCAACGAAAAGAATAGACTCATCTTTTTTTGACTGCAAAAGACTCGCTCTCATTAATGGTGCTTCACCAAGATTAAATGGCAGAATCAGAGTTTGTATTTTTTCCAATAAAACATTATGGTCGGTGGTTTCACTTTGCGTTAATCCAGCCTGAGTTGAGAGTTTAATATCTTGCAGATCATATTTTCCAAGCGAAAATGATAC
This sequence comes from Paenibacillus sp. 37, assembly GCF_008386395.1. Taxonomy (NCBI): domain Bacteria; kingdom Bacillati; phylum Bacillota; class Bacilli; order Caryophanales; family Paenibacillaceae; genus Paenibacillus; species Paenibacillus sp. 37. The sequence goes on from NZ_CP043762.1 coordinate 128,592, forward strand.
TGCAGCATGCACTTTTTGAATTGGAGTACCATTAACCCACTCAAACGATGTTCGAAGTGCTCCATGTCTTTCAACTAGTTTCGATAATACCTCTTCTAATTTGTCAAAATTAACTTTACCCTTTAAGCTAACAGCAGTAGGGACATTGTAGCTCTCATGCGCACCCTCAAATTGATTAAGGATCAGCATTCGCTTCTGGACAGAAGAAACCGGATAACTATCTTGTTCACAAGCCTGTTGAATTCGTTCAAGACGTTCTGGAACTGAATTTGCCACATAAGTAGCAAGCTCATGCAAGACTGGAGTTTTAAATACTTGTTTGAATGGCACTAATACATCTAATTCCTTATGAATATGAGATACAAGATTCATGACCTTTAAGGAATGGCCGCCAAGAGTAAAAAAGTGATCATTTCTACTGATTAACGAAATTCCCAATACACGCTTCCAGATGTTTACCATCTTTGTTTCATGCTCATTTTGAGGTGCTTCTTGTACCGACATATACTTCTCAAACATCGCTTCCTCAGGAAGCGATTTCTTATCGATTTTCCCATTAGGCGTCAATGGTATTGCATCCATAATGACATAGTAATTAGGTAGCATATAATCAGGTAGTAAAGTAGAAAGGCTATCTCGGACATCCCTTATACTCAATAAGTATTCTTGTTTTGGGACGATGTACGCCCAAAGACTTGTTTGATTGCCTTGGTCACTCTTTGGTACAACTACGGCATCACTCACTCCAACCAACAGCCGAAGAGAAGCTTCAATTTCACCAGTCTCAATTCGATATCCCCGAATTTTCACTTGGTTGTCCATACGTCCTACGTATTCAATATTCCCGTCACGATTCCAATTCGCAAGATCTCCAGTCCGATACATTTTTTCATCGGTTTTGAAAGGGTGCTGGACAAACTTCTCTAATGTAAGACTTTCTCTATTTAAGTATCCTTTCGCTAGTCCTGGTCCTGCTATACACAGCTCTCCAACTGCTCCAATAGGTTGTAAATTCCCATCATTGTTGAGTATTAAAACTTCAGTATTGGTCAATGGCTTGCCAATAGGGAGAGAGTTAGATAGTGGCTTGTCTCTTGGAATTTCATAATAAGTTGCAAACACTGTTGTTTCTGTTGGACCATAGCAATGAATAAAACGAGTCTCAGGGTTATGGTCTAGTACCTTATTAACATGTGCTATTGAAGCCCGTTCTCCCCCAAACAACACGTGTCTCATCCCATTAAAGCAAGTAGGATCTTCATCTATCATCGCATTAAAAAACGCGGTAGTGAAAAAGCTCACAGAGACATCCTGTGTTCTAATCAGCTCTGACAAGCTATTCAAATTTAGCATTCTCATTTTATCTACTAGCACTAAAGTTGCACCATTTGTTAAAGCACCATAGATATCCATGGTGGATCCGTCAAAACAATAATTTGAAAGTTGTAGAATTCTATCTTTTTCGTTGAACTCAATATAATTTGTGTTCTTAATAACTCGAATAATATTACGGTGGGATGTTAATACACCCTTTGGTTTTCCAGTAGAACCGGATGTGTACATGATGTATGCAAGATCATTAATTGCATTGATTACCGGTGGATTGTGGTATACCCGTTGGTCATTATCAGTCATACTCTCAACTAAGTCCCAACAAGTCACTTTGAAAGGAGCTAATTTGGGAATTAGATGCTGTTGTGTTAGGACTAATTTTGCACCCGAATCTGATAACATGTACTTCACTCTGTCTGAAGGATATTCCGGATCAATCGGTACATAGGCTCCTCCTGCCTTAAGTACACCTAGTATACCTACAATCATCTCGATAGATCTTTCTGACATTAATCCAACAACAGTGTTTTGTACGACACCATAATTACGCAGTTTCCAAGCAAGGCAATTTGCCTTTTTATTAAGTTCCCCATAAGTTAAGCTAACTTCACCATATGAAACTGCAAGATGATTCGGATTATTGTCCACCTGACTTTCAAACCATTCCGTAATACAATGATTAATTTCAGACTTTACTGATACCCCACTGTACTCCTCTAACAATAACCTTTGAGTAGAATGAGAGATCATCTCGAGCTGACATACTTGTGAATCAGGATGATTAGATGCATGCTGAGCAAGTTGTTTCAGATTCTCCGATATTTCTTTGATTAATTCCCCATCATAAACGCTAGAATTATAGTTCACTCGAAAAGTCAATTCTGCTCCAGGAACCACAATGATATCGAGTGCATAATTTGTTCGATCTGAAGCATGGATGTCGGTTATTTCAAAACCTACTTTATCCCTGTCTGCAAGGGATCCATGACTAGGGTAATTTTCGAAAACCAGTACGTGATCCAGTAAGTCTTGCTTCAGTTCAGACTTGGACTGAATTTCGTAAAGGGGATAGTAACTATGAGGTTCAGATTCAATGGACAAGGTCTGTACCATATGCATTACATCTATTAATTTATCTTGTGGTTCGCATTTCACCCGTACAGGAATTGTATTAATAAATAAACCCATCATTTGCTCAATATCAGCTACTTGGGAGGAACGGCCTGAATAGACCGCTCCAAAAACAACATCTTGACTATTGTTATATCGTTGAAGCAGAAGACCCCATAATGTTTGAATAACTACATTTAAGGTAACTCCACTAGATAAACCTAGGGATTGAATGTTCTTGGTTAACTGAGAATTGAATGAGAATAAATATTGTTGATTATTATTTTGATCTATCACTTGCTCTACAAATTTATTCTCTGGGATAGAAGTTTTCTGTTCAAACCCCTTCAATCTTTTTTCCCAGTAAATAGAAGATGCAACTTTATCTTGTGCTTCCAACCACTCCACATAATTGCTAAATGGTGCGACTGAAGGAAGCTTTGGCTCTAACCCATGAAGAAGTGATTCATAGGTAGCGAACCATTCTCGCAGAAACAGGCCCACACACCAACCATCTATAAGAATATGATGGAAGCTCCAGATGATATTGAATGATTGCTTCCCAGTTTGGTACACAAACATTCTTATCAACAAATCCTTAGTTAAATCAAATCCTTTTTTCCTGTCACTCCGACAATACTCTTCTATTAAATGTTTTTGTTCTGCTTCATCGTACATTCGTAAGTCTTGATATGGAATTAAAATTGAACGCTCTGCCAAAACTACACGAACCATTTTGTTTAATTTTGAGAAATTAAACACTGAACGGAATATTTCGTGGCGATGGATCATATAGTTAGCTGCTTCTTGAAGAATGTTAAGATCAAGTTTTCCTTGTATTGTAATATTTGTTTGTTCAAAATATGCTTCAGACTTTCTCTCTAATTCATATTGGTAGAACATGCCTTCTTGCATGGCTGTCAGAGGATACAAGTTAACAATTTTCGTAGCCATAACTCCACTCCCACTTCTTTAATCGATTGAAAATTCTATTTCTTGAGCTAATTCATCGAGCTCAGACTGGGAAATTTTCATCGTGTAATCACTTGGTGTATGTTCTGTCTCATTTTTTTCTCGGCAATATTGAGAAACCTCACGTAACTGTTGACTATATTCCTTTAGAATTCCCATCATCGTTTCTTCAAGGAACTCGCCACCATTGAATGTCAGATTTATCTTCATTTCTCCATCCTCTACAATAGCAACGAAGTCCCATACAAATGATCGCTTGTTGATTCCACCTATAACTGTTCCTACATCATAAGAAGATAACTCAAACCCTTTTCCTGAAGAGAACTCACCTAAGTAGTTAAAGCAGACTTCCGGTTCCAAGTCGGACTTGAACGGGAAGCTCGACTCTGAACTGGATAAGTATTTCATCATCCCATAGCCAATTCCATGTTTAGGTATTTGCCTTATTGTTTCTTTTGTTTCTTTTATAAGTTCTCCCAATTCTCCTGAAGAATGAGATAAAAATACAGGAAATAACGAGGTAAACCAACCTACTGTCCGAGAAACATTAATGTCTGCATCCAAATTTTCTCTTCCATGGCCCTCCATCATAACTCCAAAACGATCTAATCCCATTTTAGTTTTCATTGTGCAAACAAGAGCGCTAAGTAGCAGATCGTTCATCTCTGTGTTATACGCTTTATGAGCTTCCGTCATTAACCCCTGAGTCTCCTCATAGTTCAGACGGATGGAAACCGTTCTACTATCCTTCCAACAACCACTCCATGCTTGTCCTTCCGTACGTAACCGCTGTGGCTCATAGTTCGCCATTTTTTTCCAATACGTAGAATCCTCTTCAAATTTAGGATCGTTCACATATTGTTTCAGTAAATGTGACCATGCCTGAAACGAGTCTGTCTTATCCGGTGAGACAGGTGATTTACCCGCTTCTATTTGATCATAAATCTCATGTAAATCATCTAAGATGATACGCCATGATACACCGTCTATAATGAGATGATGTGCAATAAGAAGTAAATAATCTCCAGCGTTAGTTTGGAATAACCCTACTCGAAACAAGGGCGGGTTATCTAATTGAAAACTACTTTGCAGTTTGTTGGCTTCTTCTCGAATGCGCTCGTGTAGTTCTACTTCGTCTCTAAAATCGAATATGTTGAATACAGTACTTGTGTCAATGACTTCTTCATATTTAAGTTCAAATGAATTTCTTTCTGTTTGACAACTTATTCTTAAAGCATCGTGCTGAGCAACTAAGTAAGACAAACTATCGCTTAAATATTTCGGATTGTATCCACTTTTCTTGCAAGTCATGATAGCTTGGTTCCAATGCTCTGGTTGATCAAATTCTTGTTCAAAAAACCAGCTTTGAATTGGTGTTGGTAGTATAGAACCTGCAACATTCTGAGCTGCTTTCCGTTCTAACGCTTTGACGTATTTCACCACGTCTTCTAAAATCGGATGCTTGAATAAATGTCTCGTCTCTAAATTCAATCGTTTCTTGTACAATCGAGCATTAATTTGAATAGCTTTTATGGAATCCCCACCAAGCTCAAAGAAGTGATCGTCGACGCTGACTTGGCTGACTCCCAGCACTTCCTGCCAAATTTCCACCATGTCTTCTTCCATTTGAGTTCTTGGTGCCACATAAGATGTTCTTGCTGCCTTCGCCTCTTCCGGCTCCGGCAGTGCCTTTTTATCTACCTTTCCATTCGACGTCAGCGGTAACTGGCTCATAATGACGATTCGGCTAGGCACCATATATTCAGGCAGGATTCTCAGTAAACCACTTCTCAGTTGTGATCCGGTTGTTCCCTCTTCTACGGGTACGCAGTAAGCACACAGGTATACTTGCTCCTCCTGATCTTTCCGTGGCACAACCACCGCCTCACGCACACCATCCATCTGGTCCAGCGCAGCTTCGATTTCACCAATTTCAATGCGGTATCCGCGAATTTTCAACTGATCATCTTTCCGACCAAGGTACTCCAGAGTTCCATCCGGCAACCAACGCGCGAAGTCTCCGGTCTTATACATCCGTTCCCCAGGTTTATTCGGGTGAGTTACAAACTTCTCCGCCGTGAGCTCTGCTCGATTTAGATACCCGCGAGCAAGGCCGATCCCGGCTATACACAGTTCCCCGACGACGCCAATGGGTTGCATCCGTCCGGCCTCATCTATGATATAAATTTCCGTATTATCGATGGGACCACCAATCGGTACAGATCCTTGCGTTTGACCAGCAGGTCTTTGCCACATGGTTGCATATACTGTACTTTCGGTAGGTCCATAGGCGTTGAAATAAGTGATTCCTTTGGTGTGCTCCAACAAACTTTCGGTCGCAGCGGATCCCGCTGTAATCAGCATCCGCAGTTTGGGTAGGTGCTGAACATCAACATACAGTGCAAAACCCGGTGGCAAGGTCGCTATCGTCACCTGTTTCTCCGCCATCCATTGAGTTAGTTTCCATGCATCCCGCACCGTTTCACGGTCTGGCATACATAACACGCCGCCTGATAACAAACTTTGCACAATTTCTGCTACCGATACATCGAAAGAAATGCTCGCAAATTGAAGAATACGTTCCGAAGGAGTGATATTCATTTGATTACGTAATGCTTGTCTTAAATTCACAACACCTCGATGCTCTACCATCACACCTTTTGGCTTTCCAGTCGATCCCGATGTATAGATGACATAAGCGATATCTCCAGCTGCATTCGTTCGCATCGGATTGACTACTTCTTCCGCTTCTTCGGCCAATGCTTCCATACAAACGCTGCTCACACCATGCTGAGTGACCCGTTCTTCAAGATGGCTTTGCGTCAACACCACGTCCACGCCACTATCCATCAGCATATAGGCAATGCGTTCTTCTGGATAATCAGGATCCAGCGGAACGTAAGCCCCTCCTGCTTTCCAAACCCCTAGAATTCCTGCAATCAACTCGACCGACCGATCTGCCATAATGCCGACGAGACGTCCTGCGCCAATGCCCGTTGCTTGCAAATGCCAAGCCACTCGATTCGCCAACCGATTCAATTCATCATACGTCCAACAAGTTTCATTGAAGATCAGTGCGGTTGCTTTCGGTCTTTCTGCCACCTGTTCTTCAAACCAGTCTGCTGCCGTTTTCTCGATATCTAACGGAACTTCCGTGCGATTAAATCGATGTAGCTCTTCCCGTTCAGGCTCGGATATCATTTCGATGGCCCCGATAGTTAGCTCCATTTCAGATGCAATCTCCTGAAGGAGTTTTAACCAGTGATCCCCCATCCGCTGTACGGTCGTTCGATCAAACAGCTGACTTGCATATTCTAAGCCAAAGACAATACCCACATCGGTTTCCCAGGCTTCTAAAGTTAAATCAAACTTAGAAATACTCCATTCAATCTCTAATGGATCCAGTTTTAATTCAGACAAACCCCAATCACCTATAGCTGTGTTTTGCATCGAAAATAAAGCATCAAACAGAGGGTTACGGCTCGCATCCCGTCTAACTTCCAGCTTTTCTACCAACCGATCAAAGGCGTACTCCTGATTTTCATAGGCTTGTAACAATGTTGTCTTCACTTCCGACAAGAACGCAGTGAATGTTTTCTCTCTTGTTGGTGCTCCCCGCAGAGCTAGCGTGTTTACGAACATACCTAACATCTGTTCCGTATCAGCGTGACGACGCCCAGCAATAGTGGTACCCACTACGATGTCTTCTTGACCACTGTAGCGGGTTAACCACACTTGGAACGCGGCCATGAGTACCATGTACAGTGTACTGCCACTCTTCGCTGCCAGTTCTTGCAGTCGATCTGTTGTTTCTTTTTCCAATTCGAATGTGATTCGGTCACCTTCAAAGCTTTGCACCAGTGGACGCGGTCGATCAAGAGGAAGTTCCAGTATGGGAAGCTCTCCGGATAATTGATCCAGCCAGTAAGATTCCTGATCTTTCATGGACTCACTATCCATTTGTGCCTGTTCCCACGCCGCGTAATCCTTGTAGCTCAGCTCTAGCGGTTCTAGAGTTTCGCCCCTATATATCCGGGACAGTTCATCCCAAAATAATGCCGTAGATACTCCATCTGAAATAATATGGTGCATGTCCATCACTAATACATAATCCGACTGCCCCTGTTCCGCAAGCCAAGTTCGCATGAGTGGAGCTTGTTGTAAATCGAATGGCTGGATGAGTTCACTCAGTTTCTGACGCAGGGAACTCCCTAACTTCTCGCTGGCCTCCAACTGCCCGAGCCGCTCTAACCGGTACGGGACGTTCTCATGGATGATCTGCAGCGGCTCGCCGTCGACCCATGTAAATGAAGTACGCAAAGCTTCGTGTCTTTCGACCATCCTTTGAAGGGCAGTTTCGAGTTTCTCCACATCCAGGTCACCCTGAAGCCGAACCGCCATAGGCATGTTATAACTTGTCTGTTTCTCACCAATTTGATTGAGAATCAGCAATCGACGCTGGGCAGATGATACAAGATATGCCGTTTTAGGCGCTAACGGTTGAATGGGCTCAAACCGACTCTGAGCTGCTCGCGCTGCATATTGAGCTAAATCATGGAGAATCGGGGTATTGAATATCTGTCGAAGAGGCATCTCGATCTGCAATTGTTTTTGAAGGGCTGACACTAAAGCCATCGCTTTTAATGAATGTCCGCCTAGCTCAAAGAAATGATCATAGATGCTGATCCGTTCTCTCACCAATACATCCTGCCAAACCTGAACCATTTTGGTTTCCCATTCATCACGCGGTGCAGCATAAGCCCTTCCACTTGTCATCCCATCCTTTGGTTCTGGCAAGGCTTTACGATCCACTTTTCCATTAGGCGTAAACGGGAGCTTCTCCAGTGCGATAAATCGTTCGGGAACCATAAAATCCGGAAGTTCTTTTTTTAAACCACTCCGAATCATGTTCACATCCATTGATGTTGTTTCAGTGTCCATGACCACATAAGCTACTAAGTAAAGCTGGCCTTCCTTATCGTTTCTTGCCAATACAACTGCATCTTGTACGCCTGATAGCCGTTGCATGGCGCTCTCGATTTCTCCAATTTCAATACGGAATCCCCGTATTTTCACCTGATGATCAACCCGTCCAAAGTACTCCAGATTCCCATTCGGTAACCACCTAGCTAAATCACCTGTCTTATACATTCGCTCTTCCGGTTTGTATGGATGCTCCACAAATTTTTCTGCGGTGAGATCAGACCGATTAAGATATCCTCGTGCCAACCCTACTCCCGCAATGCATAATTCTCCAACTACCCCAATAGGTTGTTGTTGTCCCCAGCGATTCATGATGAAAATCTCTGTATTGGCAATGGGCTTACCGATAGGTACGTTCTTATCTAGCATTTCATCAGAATTAAAATTCCAAAGAGCTGAACAAACCGTGTATTCAGTAGGTCCATAGGCATTTATGTATCTGATAGACTTAAACTTTTCAACCAAATTCATAGAAGATGATGAACCGGCCGTTATTAACACACGCAAATAAGGCATTTGTTCAACATCAAGGTACACTGCAAATCCGGGTGGGAAGGTGGCTATTGTAACTTGATGTGTAGTCATCCATTGTGTCATCTCCCATGGATCGTGGATCGTTTCATTATTTGGAATACAGAGTGTTGCCCCTTGTAAAATACTCTCTGCCAACTCTAACACCGATGCATCGAACGAAATACTCGCAAACAAAAGGATCCTATCATCTTGTACAATTTGTAATTCTTTTTTGAATGCTTCACTTAAGTTTGATACACCACGATGCTCGACCATGACCCCTTTGGGTCTACCCGTAGATCCAGATGTATAAATGATATATGCTAGATCATCTGGCTGATTTACAACAGATAAGTTTTCAAAAATTATCTCCTGCTTTTGAAAAGTCGCCTCATCCAGATAAAGTCCATTTACACCAAGACTTTGGAGTAGATTTTTCATATTAGTTTGGGAAAGAACCCACTCCACTCCACTATCTGAAATGATGTACGACAGTCGATCTTCTGGATAGTCCGGGTCTAAAGGTAAGTACGCTCCCCCAGCTTTCCATATTCCTAAAATCCCTGCTATCATTTCTGAGGAACGATCTGTCATTATCCCTACTAACATTCCGGGTTTAATTCCAATATCGTGTCTTAAATGATGTGCAATGCAATTGGCTTTTCTATTAAGTTCGAAGTAAGTCCAAGAGATATCTCCAGTAATTAAAGCGATTTGATCTGGTGCCTTCTCGACTTGGTTTTCAAATAACTCTTGAATTGTGACATCACGATCAAACCACTCATTTTCTCCCATATAGTTTTCAAGCTGCTTAAGCTCTGACTGCGGAACAATTCCATACTCACTGATTTTTCCATTTGGAGAATCAAGCATGCTCTCTACCAAACAAAGCATATGATTTGGAATATTCTCAATTCCGTCACTCTCATATTTCAATGTATCGTAGAGTATAGAAAATTCTAAACGATCTGATGGATGAACAATAAGGCCAAATGAGAAGTTTGTTTCTTCAAATCTAGAGACCCCTTCAATATGAAATCCATGCTCATCATCATTAATCCCTTCCCAGTTAAAACGGTTAGGATAGTTTTCAAAAACTAAAACATGATCCATTAAATCTTGCTTTAACGAAGAGAGCGCTTGAATTTCATAAAGTGGGAAGAAGTTGTACGCTTCTGACTCCAATGATCCCTCTTGGATAAGCCTCATTACCTCGGGTAAACTGGCATCCCTTTCAGCGGATACACGCACAGGGATAGTATTAATGAATAAACCTACCATTTTTTCGATGTCAATTACACTAGCTGGTCTGCCCGATACAACCGTTCCAAAAATCACATCTTCATGACCACTATATTTTTGTAACAGAATCCCCCATAGTGTTTGTATAACGGTGTTAAGTGTAACCCCGGTAGTTCTTGAGAGATCTTTCAGCTGACTTGTCACTTCTTCGTTAAACGCAAAGTCAATTCGTTTGAAATGACTACCTTCTCTTTCGGAACTCATCTTTCGAAAAGGAAGCGAAGCTTTTTCTTCATATCCCGTGGTGAACTTTTCCCAATAGTCTGCCGCTCCATTTTTATCTTGCTTCTCTAGCCAGTCCACATAGGACCGGAATGGTTCAGGCTTACCGAGGAGAGCATTACCTCCTTCTACTTTCGCCCAATAAATTTGGAACCATTCTTTAAGAAGGAGTTCCACACTCCAACCATCAAGCAAAGAATGATGATGACTCCATACCACGTGGAATTTCCCTTGTTGTGTGAAAAGAGCCAATCTGTGTAACGCTATACCGACCATTTGAAAACCTTTATTAATATCATTTTCTTTATAAGATTCTACAAACTCTTCACATTCTTCATCACATAAATCACTAATATCTTTCTCATATATATCGAATTCTAGTGAATGGAGCACCACTTGCATCGGTTTAGATAGTTTCTCGTGGGCAATAATAGTTCGTAAAATATCATGTCGATCACAGAGAGCCTTATAAGCCTCTATAAACAATTGATGATCAAAATCCCCAACAACTGCGAACGAGATTTGTTCAAAATATACCTTCGGATTCTGATCATAAAGTGTATGAAATACAATCCCTTCCTGGAGAGGGCTTAACGGATAGATTGTCTTGATTCCTTGTTTTTTGCTCATGATATGTCTCCTACATTTTTAGTTTTGTAATCCTTGTGCGAGGATCTGAATATATGCTAGTTCATCATCATCTAAATGATTTTGAGCTCCAAAATCGCTTGGTGTATACTCTATCACCTCTTTAGAAAGACAGTGATTGACCAATTCATTAATCTGATTTACATATTCGGTTGCAAAACTGCTAATACTTTTTTCGGTATACTCTCCATTGTTATATTCGAGACGAATCTTCAAACGTTCCATTTCAACCCATGCAACAATTTCCAAACTAAATGCTCTTTTATTTTGTTGACCAATAAGATGTTTAATCCCACCAGTATTAATCTCTATACCTAAACTATTTTGCTTCCAATCGAATTGCCCTAAATAGTTAAACAAAATTTCTGGAGGAGTTCCGTCAGGAATGTTGGTATTCAAGCCTGATTTGGACAAGTATTTTAATATTCCATATCCGATGCCTCGATTCGGAATACAACGGAGTGTTTCTTTTGTCGTCTTGATCCACTCACTCCACTTCTCATGATTGAGCGGAACATTAACAGGGAACATCGAAGTAAACCACCCTACGGTCCGAGTCACATTAGTTCTCTCGTTAAACTCTTCTCTCCCATGCCCCTCAAGCATCAGTTTCATATGTTGTTGGCCAGGCGACCAAAGATTTATTGCTTTTCCAAGAGCGGCCAATAAAAGATCATTTATCTCCGTGTTGTATGCTTTGTGCGCATTAGTGAGAAGTTCACGAGTTACATCAATACTTGTTTCAACTACTACCTCTTTTTTGTCCCGCGCAGTATTACTGATGGAAACCCCGTCTTTGGATAAAGGGATCATCGAAACTTTTTCTATCGTTTCCCAATAAGACCGTTCTTGCTGCAGTTCATTGCTATTTGCATAACGATGTAACATCGTAGACCATTCTTTAAATGAGTTAGATTTTTGGGGCCAAATTACTTTCTCACCTTTCAGCCATTTATCATATCCATAGATAAAGTCCTCTAAAAGGATACGCCATGAAACACTATCCACTACAAGATGATGTGCCGTTAACAACAGATGGTCTCCTTCATTCGTTCGAAACAACCCCGCACGTATTAAGGGAGGACTACTCAGATGAAACCCCTCTTGAATGTGCCTTATTTCAGTATCAATACGCTCGTTCACAAGTGTTGAATCTTTCAGGTTAACCTCAAGCAAAAGGTTTTCGTACGTGAAGTCTTCTTGATACTCTTGTGTAATTAAATTATTGTGTGACCTGAAGCTTAATCTTAAAGCATCGTGATGATCTACCAACTGCTCCAAAATGAACTTCACGCCTTCAGTATGGAAGCCTTCCTTACGGTGAAGCATGATTGACTGATTCCAATGATTTGAATCTTGTAAATACAACTCAAAAAACCAATGTTGGATAGGAGTAAGATCAACTAAACCTGTAGTTTCCTCTTCGGTTGCAACAAAAGTTAAAGGTTGAATGTAGGCAGTTACATCTTCCAATATTGGATTCTTAAATAACTGTTTCATTTCAAGCTTCAACTCAGCCTGATACAGTCGAGCGCAGATCTGAATGGCTTTAATAGAATCTCCACCTAATTCAAAAAAGTGATCTTGTATACCAATCCGCTCACGACCTAGTACATCTGCCCATATCTCAGCTAACTGGGATTGCAGCTTGGTGTGAGGAGCAATATATTCTCGCCCTGTGGCTATAACCTCATCTGGTTCAGGTAATGCTCTACGATCAATCTTGCCGTTTGACGTCAGTGGAAGACTATTCATTAATACAAATTGTGTCGGCACCATATATTCAGGTAAAAGTTTCAATAATCCAATTCTTAGTTCTGATATCGAATACGTTGCACCCGATTTAGGGACGATGTATGCACAAAGAAACAATTGCATCTTGTTATCCTGTTTTGGAATAACAACAGCCTCTAGGATTTTAAGTTTAAGAAGGGCAGATTCCACTTCACCAGGCTCAATGCGGTATCCTCTTATTTTAACCTGATTATCCATTCTTCCAATATACTCAAGGTTCCCATCATTCAGCCATTTTGCAGCATCACCGGTTCTATATATTTTTCTATCATGTTTAAACGGATGTGCGACAAACTTCTCTGCTGTAAGTGTATCTTTATTTAAATAACCTCTAGCCAATCCTGTCCCAGCAATACAAAGTTCTCCTTCCACACCAATAGGTTGGAGTTGCCCTTTTTGATCCAAAATGAGAATCTCTGTATTCGCAATCGGTTTACCAATTGGAATAGATTCATACTGGTGATATTCGCTACAGTCAAAGTATGTAACATCAATCGTCGCTTCTGTCGGTCCATATAAATTAATCAGTGAGGTTTCCCTAAAACCATTTAATTGTTCAAACCTTTTTACGGTTGAATATGGCAAAGCTTCTCCACTCGTAAAAATGTACTTTAACCCTGTAAAAGGATCATTCCGCGAATGTTCACAGTAACTCAAGAAAGCATTGAACATGGATGGCACAAAATGCATTACCGTGATTTTTTGATCTACCACGGCCTGAGCAATATCGATCGGATCCTTTTCCCCACCCGGCTTTAACATTGAAACTGTTGCGCCAGCAACCATCCACCACACTAATTCCCACACCGAAACATCAAAAGTAAAAGTTGTCTTTTGTAAGATGACATCGCTCTCTGTTAACGGAAACTCCCTTTGCATCCATTCAATGCGGTTGGCTAACGCACCGTGTTCAATCATGACACCCTTAGGTTTCCCTGTTGAACCAGAGGTGTAAATTACATAGGCTAGATCTTCTGATTTCAACGTACAAGAGTTAATTTCGATTTCACTTTCTGCTGCAACAAAAGAATTAAAGTTCAATTCCATACACGGAATACCAAGTTCTGTAAAACGAATGATGAATTTAGATTGAGTCAACATCAATCGGGTCCCGCTATCTTCTACCATATACTCTATGCGATCGACTGGAAAATGAGGGTCTATTGGTAAATAGGCAGCCCCGACCATCCATATCCCCAAAATTCCTGCAAGCATTTCAACAGAACGTTCTAAGGATATTCCAACAATATCACCTTGTTGTATACCTCTTTTTTTAAGTCGCTCTGCAATGCTAATTGCCATTTGGTTTAATTCATGATATGTCCATGTTTTATCGCCAGAGATGATGGCTATATGATTTGGAGTTTTCCTCACTTTATCTTTAAAACCATCCGGAATCAGGCTTAGGTTATCAAAAATCACTTCTGTATTATTGAATTCCTCAAATAACAACTCCTGTTCTTTCTCATCAACCAAAGTAATGTTAGCGATTTGCTTGTTTGGTTCTGCAGCAACTTGTTCTAATAAATACAGCCACTGATTCAACATCCTTTCAGCAGTCGGAGTTTCAAACAAACTAGTGGCATATTCCAAACAGAACTCTATCGTTGCACCTTCATCCACGACTTCTAACGAAATGTCAAACTTTGAAGCAGGATTATTAATCTCGAGTTTTTTCGCTTCGCAACCATCAAAATTCAATTTCCATTCTCCAACATTTTGAAGGGTTAGATGTGCATTGAATATTGGATTGCTACTCATATCTCTTTGAATATGTGTTTTTTCGACCAAACGCTCAAATGGGTAGTCTTGATTTTCGAATGCATTGTAGGTTAGCGTTTTAACATCGTTCAAAAAATTAAGAAAGCTTTTTTCAGCACTAGGATTTCCCCGTAACACTACGGTATTGGCGAACATTCCAATCATAGACCAAGTTTCTGGAATCCCTCTTCCAGCTATGGTAGTTCCAACGACCAAATCATCTTTCCCACTATACTTACTAAGCCATATTTGATATGCAGTCATCATAATAACGTAAAGCGTGCAGCCTGTGAGGTTAGCAAGTTCACGTAGTTTGGTAGTAGTCTTCTCGTCTAGCTGACACCATAAACGACTACCTTCAAAATTCTGGAGTGCTGGCCTAGACTGATCAAAAGGTAATTCAATCATGGAAGAGTGGCCTTCTAAATGTTCCAACCAATACCTCTCTTGCTTCAATAAGGTGTCACATTCCATAAGTTGATTATGCCATTCGGAAAAGTCACAGTAGTCCAAAGACTGTTTGGGTACCCTCTCCTCATTATAAAAAGATGAAAGCTCTTTCAATATATTCGTAATTGACACACCATCTGAGATGATATGGTGCATATCGACCAACAATATATTATTCTCTTGATTCATTTTAACGAGACAAGCCCGAATCAAAGGTGCCTTTGTTAAATCGAATGGTCGAATAAAGTTTTGAATAATACTTGAAATGAACTCGTTATTGTATGACTTATCTTCATATGCATTAATTCTTTCCATTCCAAAAGAAACGTCGTGCTTTATCCTTTGTCTAACTTCACCTCCAACAAGCTCAAAGGATGTTCTGAAAGCTTGGTGATTTCGGATAAGTTGCAGAAAAGCTTGCTCCAACTTTTCTGGATTTAGTCGACCATTAATCTTAAATCCAAGCGGCAAGTTATAACTTGTATTAGATTCAGTCCGTTCAGATATCCAGTACATTCTTTTCTGTCCTGAAGATGCTGCATACGATTCCAATACCGGTGCTCTGGGGAGTTTTTCGGAAGCGAGATCACCCGCCGATGAAGCAACATAGTTTACCAAAGTCCCCATATCTTCAAAAGAATCAAGTTGGCCATGCGATATTAAAACGGAGTAGTGCTGTTGAATAAGGGAAATAAGCACTTGTGCACTCAAAGAGTCTCCTCCTGCATGATAAAAGCTCAAGTTTAAATCAATTTCCTTATTCCATTCGAGAACTTCAGTTAATACCTGTTTCAAGTGGCTTTTTATTTCATCCTGCTGTGACATTATCATTGCTCCTTTTTAACAGATCGAGATGAATTATTCCAATTCATTAAAGTAGCACTGCATTATTCTCCTTCCTTTAGTTTTAAAAGGAATATTGGTTTCATGACAGAACTACACGAATACACCTTGTTAGACGAATTACTTAATTTTGAGAATATTTAATTTTTTGAAATTCAATTAATTCAAAAAATCACTATGAAATTATTCGGTGATTTCTCGACTGCTTATATCATATTTGTAAAAAGTTGCAAATTGATCACTTTTTATATATAACTAAAAGAGTGATCTCAAATTTGAATTCGTTCTATTACGAATTCGAATCGTTTCGATTTTTTCGTTTGAAAGAATAAATTAGGGAAATATTGCTTATTAACTTGATGATATTGGAATTTAAGTGAATAGTCAATCTCAAAATCATAATTTTCCATCAAATCATATTATTTATATTTCATTCTATAATTATCTCATTAGTCCGAATATACTTTCAAAAAAAGTGTTTACAATTCATTGTTAGTAGAACTAAAATACACTATAATTCTCATATTCTTTAATTCTTCGAATAAATTCTGTCAGAGACACATGCAGATTTTACAAGAAAGAAGTATATTGTATTCGAACATGAATATTTATAAAACAACAGATTGAATTTTTCACAAAAAAAAAGTATTATTGCTTATCGATATTTTTTCTTATTAGGTGAAATTAGTATATGTTTACTTTTATCCCCTTAATAAGTCCAATATTATAATAAACTAGTGGGAGATTGTAAAAATGAATACTAAAGTACTTCCTATTGCAAAGCCAAAGGTTCTTGGTTTTTTACATCATGCTTTTCCTTTGTCCATAATTGGAAACTATACAGACTATATCCCTTGGTTCCATAATAATTTTATTCAAATCCTTTGTAATACTGAATATTTTGAAAATAAAAATGATCATCTTGTTGATTTTTACTTCCCAAATGATCCGTTATTTAGCTATCCTTGTTTAGAAACTTATGCATCTAAACCGGAATTCTCAAATGTTCAGACAAACATTGTTGATTTTGTAATCAATAGTATTAATAAAGATTGCTATGTTTATACCCATGTTGACGAATTCTATATCCCCCATAGGAATGTACATAATCAATTTCATCATACACATAATATTTTTGTTTACGGTTATGAAAATGGTAATTTTAATGTATTGGGGTTTGATGAGAATCAAAATTTCGCTTCAACCCAAGTTACTTTTGAGGAATTTAGTGAGGGATACGCACACGCAAATTATAAATTATCTATTTTGTATAATTACAATAACTATGTTATCCCTCAGTTTAATATCTATAATGTTATACGTTCTATAAAGGATTATCTTTCGTCCGTTAATACTGTTCATGGAAATAGCTACCTTCCCCTTAATCCTATATTTGGTATTAAGGCATATGACTATCTCAAGAAATATGTTGAAACAATTAAACAAGACAGTACTAGAGCAGACATTAGACCCTTCCACCTCTTATTAGAACATAAAATATGTATGCTTGAGAGAATAGCATATTTGGAAGAGAACAATTTTTTGACAAATTCTAATCTTGATAAAGAATATAAAGAGATAGTACAACTAGCTCAAGATCAAAGAAATATTATATTAAAGTATACCTTGATTAAGGATGATAGCTTATTATTAAAGCTTGTGTCCTCTATTGATGTCTTAATAACTCAAGAGAAAACTATCTTGAATAAGCTTATTCGTAATTTAGAGCTCTCAGGCTTTTCTACATAGCCAATAATGAATTACACCACAGTGTCAGAGCATTAATCGTTTATAGAAAAGACGACGAATTTTCGCTTCAATGAAGGAAGAAGCCGTTCCAATTGAGGAACGGCTTCTTGGTGTATATTTATAAAAGAAAATAAGTTGAGCTCTACACTGATAAGATATTTGTGCAAAGAGTTTCATCTGCATGAGAATAACTAAAACTGGGTTTTAGTGTTTTTGCACCTTATAGAAACTGAAGACTGAAATCCGATAGTATTGGCTTATTGGTATCTCAATAAACAAAGGATCAGATCCTCTTGGTCTGATCCTTTGCTTTCACACTTTTACTTTTATTGAATTAAATTCGACTTCTTGAGTAATTTCTGTAGTAACGTAGCCACTTCAGCACGTGTGATTTGGTCCTTCGGTTGAATCGTAGTCGTTGTTCTACCATTCATAATACCCATTGCTAAACCAGCTGCTATATGATCTCTGGCATAGCTTGAAATCGATGAATCGTCTTTATATTGTCCGATCAACGTGTCTACTTGATCAGGCAATAAATCCGGATTGATGCCTGTGATCTTCATCGCTTTCGCAATGATAGTCATAGCTTGTTCACGAGTGATGGTATCCATAGGAGCGAATTCAGCATCACTATAACCCTCAATTAATTGATATTCGTGAGCTGTATAGATATAATCAGCAAACCAATCGGACTTATTTACATCGATAAATGAATTTTTGCCAGTTATCGGTACTATACCCAGCCCTCTTACAACCATAGCAGAGAACTCTGCACGTGTAATGCTCCTATTCGGTTCGAAAATATCCTCCCTAACTCCCGTAACAATCATTCGTGATCCCATGTCATTGATTGCGTCTTTTGCCCAATGGTTCGTCACATCAGTAAATTCGACTGGGTGCCAAACCAGAGTGTACAAGCTATTGGACAAGCTATTAACCACTGCATGGTAGCGATTATCTTTTTTCTCGACATAAGTTGGTACATGATGAGTGGAACCATCCGACCCTACAACAATTCCTGTTGTAATCTGATTTGGATCGACGGTCTCCGGAAGTGGAATATACCGTTCAACGTACGTATTGAAACGATTTATTTCCTTTCTTGAACCATTAAATTCAGCCATTAACGTAAAATGGACAGGATCCACTAAAAGTAAAGCACCTTTTGAAATTGCCGAGTCCTTTGCAATGCTTGATTCCGAAGGAAGAGCTTTTGAGATTGTTAACTCAATCGTCATGTCTGATAGTGTATCATCCGCACCAAGTTGACCCGCTACCGCCTCAATTGAGATTTGGCTCGCAGGTAGTCTATATGTGGCAAGCGGGGTGACCAGTTCTAAGACGGCAGATTGATCTATCATCTTTTTAACAACATCCCCTGTTAATATTCCCACAATAGAATCCGATGACTCATTCACAGGAATAGTCACTACAGCATTCTGACCTTCTTTCGCCAACCATTCTAGAAGTTTGCTAGGATCCGGCGTAAGAGTTGTTATGGTTCTATTATCAACGATTTTTGTATCCAACTTGCCGATCTTCTCTGACTTACCGTTTATTACAACAGGGACACCACTTGGCTCTAGCTGAGGTGGGTTTGCTGATGGTGTTCCGCCACCTTGTGAGCCCGCTCCACTGCCACTATTGCCTGAATTTCCACCGCCACCTGAACTATTGGACGAATTGACAGTAAGTACAAGGTTAGTTGTTGCTATTTCCCCGTCTCCATAAACAGCTGTAATCACGGAAGTATAGGTTCCGGCTGGTAAGCCTACTACCGGTCTAACGCTCCACGTGTCGATACTTTCACCCGCAGCTACATTATTGCCACTTCCTTCAACCACAAATGTATTGGGTTCACTGGAAGTTAGACTACGAATGGTGGTATCAACCGCCCCGGCATTCGTGATGATTAATTTCTTTGCAGAAGGTTGCTCATAACCAACCGTTACAGGTGAAAATAATGGAGCCACAATACTTAAAAAAGGTATCGTCTCTGAGATATCTTCGAACTCTGCGCTAATGGTAACATCCCCGCTTGGCATGATGAAAGTTTCACCCACGATCGGATAACCCACAGAATTAAAGATATACTTCAGCGATCCTATTTTTACTCTCTTCCCGAAATCCGGTAGAATGTTCAAGCTAATTAAGTTACCGGCTGGGGAGATTGTAGGGTTAGCAGTAATCGTGCCACCTACCAAATTGTTTATCGTTACAGTGTATTGTTCAATTTCAGTAACTACGTTAATTGTAGCGTTTCCCGACTTACTGCCGTTAGCCGTTGAGATCGCGGTGATCGTATATGGACCTGGTGTTGTGTTTGCAGCGACACTTACCAGTCCATTTTCATCCACCGTGACATTTCCGCTCGTATCACCGCTGTTCCACGTAACGGTTTGGGCTGCTCCACCACTGACATCCACAGTAGCTGTCAGCTGCTGTGTGTCACCTTGTAGCACACTTGAATAGGTAGGATTCACGGTTACACTGTTCACTTCTGGTGCTGAAGTCACTGTAATTGTTGCACTACCTGACTTAGTACCATCAAAAGAAGAAGTTGCTGTAATTGTATACGGACCAGGTGGGGTATTTGCTGCCACACTTACCAATCCATTTGCATCTACCGTGACATTGCCATTCGTGTCGCTACTGGTCCACGTAACAGTTTGGACCGCTCCACCGCTGACACCCACAGTGGCGGTTAGTTGCTCTGTATTTCCTTGCACCACATTAGGGTTAGACGGACTGACCGTCACACTGTTTACTGCCGGTGCCGAGGTAACCATGATCGTTGCACTACCTGATTTAGTACCGTCAAACGTCGACGTTGCTGTAATTGTATACGGACCAGGTGGGGTATTTGCTGCTACACTCACCAGTCCGTTCGCATCTACCGTAACATTGCCGTTCGTATCACTACTGGCCCACGTAACGGTTTGGGCCGCTCCACCGCTGACACCCACAGTGGCGGTTAATTGTTCTGTATCACCTTGCACCACACTAGGGCTAGACGGACTGACCGTCACACTGTTTACTGCTGGGGCAGAGGTAACCATGATCGTTGCACTACCTGATTTAGTACCGTCAAACGTCGACGTTGCTGTAATTGTATACGGACCAGGTGGGGTATTTGCTGCTACACTCACCAGTCCATTCGCATCTACAGTAACATTACCGTTCGTATCACTACTGGCCCACGTAACAGTTTGCGCCGCTCCACCGCTGACATTCACAGTGGCGGTTAGTTGCTCTGTATCTCCCTGCACCACATTAGGATTAGACGGACTGACCGTCACACTGTTTACTGCCGGTGCTGAAGTAACCGTGATCGTTGCACTACCTGATTTAGTACCGTCAAACGTCGACGTTGCTGTAATTGTATACGGACCAGGTGGGGTATTTGCTGCTACACTCACCAGTCCATTCGCATCTACAGTAACATTACCGTTCGTATCACTACTGGCCCACGTAACAGTTTGCGCCGCTCCACCGCTGACATTCACAGTGGCGGTTAGTTGCTCTGTATCTCCCTGCACCACATTAGGATTAGACGGACTGACCGTCACACTGTTTACTGCCGGTGCTGAAGTAACCGTGATCGTTGCACTACCTGATTTAGTGCCGTCAAACGTCGACGTTGCTGTAATTGTATACGGACCAGGTGGGGTATTTGCTGCTACACTCACCAGTCCATTCGCATCTACCGTAACATTGCCGTTCGTGTCACTACTGGCCCACGTAACGGTTTGGGCCGCTCCACCGCTGACATTCACAGTGGCGGTTAATTGTTCTGTATCACCTTGCACCACACTAGGGCTAGACGGACTGACCGTCACACTGTTTACTGCTGGGGCAGAGGTAACCGTAATTGTTGCACTACCTGACTTGGTACCATCAACTGTTGATGTTGCTGTAATCGTATATGTGCCTGGTGTAGTGTTTACGGCCACATTCACCAATCCATTCGCATCTACCGTAACATTGCCGTTCGTGTCACTACTGGTCCACGTAACAGTTTGGGGCGCTCCACCGCTAACATCCATGGTTGCTGTCAGTTGTTCTGTTTCCCCTTGCTTCACACTTGGGTTAGCTGGGGTCACAGTCACGCTATTCACATGTGGGGCGGGAGCCGACTTTATATAACCTTCAGACGTTTGACTGTCGTAACCTACTGCAACTGCTCGCCCTCCACCTATAATGACGTCAGCAAAATCGATCGATGAGGATAAATTACTCCATTCCTCTTCCCAAACAACCCCGTTAATTGAGGTTGCAACTCTTTCATTTGCGCTAACGGTATAAAATTTACCTGCAGCATAAGTCACTGAAGCTAAACTAACGTTGCTGTAATTCAATACGGTCGTCTTGCTCCAAGTTACTCCATCATTTGAAACGTATGCCTGTCCAGCCTCACCAACCGCTACAAATGTATTGTTTCCATAGGCAACATCGAAAATGGCTTGGGTCGGATTAGTTGTATATACCTCAGTCCATGCTAACCCATCGGAAGAACGGAAGATTTTAGCCGCTTGTCCTTCATTATAGGTTGTTGCAATAAACATCCCATTGCCGTACACTACTCGGTAAAAATCAAGGTTTGTATTCGTATACACTACCTCTGGGGTAACATTTTCTATGAATGAATATAGTTTTCCGTTTCCCGCTAACACATAACGGTTAGTAACGGGACTATAAGCAATATCGTTGATATGCTTGTTTTCAAAAAATGAATTCATAGGGGTCCATCCGGTTGTGGGATCATTTGACTTATAAACTCCATCTGAGGCAGTAATAAACCAAGTAGAATTCAGAAACTTGACATTAGTGGGTTCCACTGTAAACCCCAGATTTCGATTGTCCCAAGTCACGGCATCTGTCGATAGATGATAATCGAGGAAATAACCTAAAGACAAAAATGTACCATCGCCATATTCCACAATAGTTTGAAAACTTGAAGGAACATGATGTACGGTACTCCAAGTAGCAGCGTTCGCTTTAGAAGATAACCCACCACCACTAAAAGAACTAATGAGTAAAATACTTGCCAATGTAGTTCGGAGTATACGATTCAAACTCTTTTTTCTCGGAAACAAAGACATGTCCGGCCCCCTAAAATGATTTAATTGGCAATTATTATTGCCTATCTATTTCCCGATGAAGTTTGTCGAATGATGAAATGGAAATTACTCTCATCATAAACGAGACTTTGATATAGGTAAATATAAAATTAGGGACTTTTTTCATAAAACAATGACTTTCAACCCATTCCCAACTTGATTTAACGTGTTTTTTTGAAGTTTTGTTATAAATTTTCGTCACCATTCGATTTGAAACTGCAAAATTTTTAATGACAGCCTTTCCTCCATCTGTTATAAACAAATTATGACAACTATATCTAGCCATCACCTTGGAATTAAGGGAGAGAATTAAAAAGTGATTGATACAGTTGCCTCAAAACTAGAAGATGAAGCGTTTTTGTTTCAGTTGTATTCGTTAGTCCGCCAAGAAGAATTACAAAGTTGGAACTGGGAGCCAGAGGAACAAGAACTATTTTTGCGTATGCAATGGAGAGCTCAAACCATGTCTTATACGGCTTCTTACCCAGATGCCATTCGAATGATCGTTCGTGAAAATAATATCTCTGTAGGTCAAACGTATGTACTTGAACAAGGGTCCGAATGGGTGCTCATTGATATATCTCTACTTCCAGAGTATCGGAATCGGGGAATAGGTATGAGCATAATTATGGATCTACAACAGAGGGCAAGTCATGCTGGCGCAACTATTCGTTTAAGCGTACTTCCCATGAACAGGGCAATGAGGCTGTATCAGAAGCTCAACTTCGTTCCTGTACACAGCACAGGTTTATATCAACTAATGGAATGGTATCCTTTGAGAACAAATGAATCAACATCAGAATTTAGTGAGGTGAAAACGAATGAGTGAAGCTTATTTAGGTGAGATTCGGATGTTTGCGGGGAATTTTGCTCCTCTTGGATGGGCTTTGTGTAATGGACAAACAATACCCATTGCTGAAAATGAGGCTCTGTTCGTTCTACTTGGAACAACGTATGGCGGAGATGGACAAACCACGTTTGCTTTGCCTGATTTGCAAGGTAGAGTGGCTGTACATCCAAACCCTACGTTTATTCGTGGGCAAAAAGCAGGTAATGAGGCGGTTACATTAGTTTCTAATCAACTCCCTGTACATACGCATTCGGTGTACACAGCATCGGATTCCTCTACAATTACATCAACACCAAGTAATGCAACCTGGTCTAACTCACCACGAAAAATCTATTACACTTCAGATAAAGCCACTACTGTGAATATGAACACTGCAGCTGTATCTTCTGTCGGTGGAAACCAGGCTCATGACAATATGATGCCTTCAACTGTCATTTCGTTCATTATCTGTCTAGAGGGCATATTCCCGTCTCAACCTTAAAGAGAATAAAAAAATAGAGGAGGTCACCTCATGTCAGAACCATTTTTGGGCGAGATCCGATTGTTCGCCAACAACTATGCCCCTCGTAACTGGGCTTATTGCGAAGGACAAATCTTGCAGATCAACAGCAACCAAGCTCTCTACTCTTTGCTTGGCAACGTCTACGGAGGAGATGGTATCACTACTTTCGCACTTCCAGACTATCGTGGACGAGTACCGATACATGTGTCAAATACAATTCCTCTGGGCACTAAACAAGGTGAAGCAGCTCACACGTTAACCATTAATGAGATGCCGATACATAACCATCAAGTAACAGCTTCAGAAACCAATCCATCGGTGGCAACTCCACTAAATAACGTTTGGGCAGCTGTCCCGAATTCATTCGGATCCACCCCTGGACAAGAAACTATGAATTCAGGAAGTCTCTCAGGAGCCGGCGGTTCTCAACCGCATAACAATATGCAACCATACACCGTATTGAATTACGCCATTGCGATTCAGGGAATTTTCCCTTCTCGCAACTAATTAAGGAGGACATGACTTTGGCTGATGCATATATCGGTGAAATCCGAATTTTTTCTGGAAATTTCGCACCAAAAGGCTGGGCATTATGTAATGGTCAATTGATGTCAATTAACCAAAATACAGCTCTATTTTCTATACTAGGTGTACAGTATGGTGGAGATGGAAAATCGACCTTTGCTTTGCCCAATTTGATGGGTTCCGCTGTTATTCATCAAGGTTCCGGAACAGGTCTAACTCCTCGTACTGTTGGAGAAAAAGTTGGAGATGCAACTGTCACGCTAAATCAAACCGAAATCCCTGCTCATACGCACACACCTCAAGGTATTG
This sequence comes from Paenibacillus sp. 37, assembly GCF_008386395.1. Lineage (NCBI taxonomy): Bacteria > Bacillati > Bacillota > Bacilli > Caryophanales > Paenibacillaceae > Paenibacillus > Paenibacillus sp. 37. Next base: position 153,580 of record NZ_CP043762.1, read on the forward strand.
TTGCGACAGGGAATCAAACTTCACCTAAAGATGCGTACTGGGCCCAAGCTGCCAAACCCATTCCCACAGCACCGCAGCCCCCATTGTACAATAACACACCAAGCACAGATATGACGCCTATGGCTGTAGGAGTGACTGGTTCATCTCAGCCACATAACAATATGCAACCTTTTATTACACAGACTTTTATCATATGCTTGCAAGGCGAATTTCCTTCACGTGGTTAAGGAAATAAATATAAGAAAGAGGCTGTCCATAAGGATAGCCTCTTTTCCAATAGGGATATTATAATCGGATTAATTTAAAAGTTTTAGCGTTCTTAGATTTACTACAGGGTGCGTCCATTATCCGTTGATGGGATAGGAATTTTTCCCTTGTCTGTCGAAGAGACCATAGTTTGTAAAGATGACTCTCGACCTTTTCTCCATGTCTTACTATACAGAGGATTCACCTGGAAAGAGTTTATAATCCACGTCAGAGAGTCTATGTTATTCTTTTAATACCGCACGCATAGATAACAATGAGCCATGAAGGGCTCGAACCTTCGACACCCTGATTAAAAGTCAGGTGCTCTACCAACTGAGCTAATGGCTCTTAATAAAATGGCAGGGGCAGCAGGAATTGAACCCACACCAACGGTTTTGGAGACCGTTGTTCTACCTTTAAACTATGCCCCTAAAAAATGGTAGCGGCGAAGGGGATCGAACCCCCGACCTCACGGGTATGAACCGTACGCTCTAGCCAGCTGAGCTACACCGCCTTATTATGACCCGTAGGGGATTCGAACCCCTGTTACCTCCGTGAAAGGGAGGTGTCTTAACCCCTTGACCAACGGGCCTTACTTACTCCTGATGAAGAATTTGAAGCTGCCAATTGTTCTCACCACTTAAATTCTCAAGAAAAGTCAAAAAAAATACCCCAGCGGGGTTTCGCTTGGCGGCGTCCTACTCTCCCAGGACCCTGCGGTCCAAGTACCATCGGCGCTAGAGGGCTTAACGGTCGTGTTCGGGATGGGTACGTGTGGAACCCCTCCGCCATCGCCACCAAACGCATAGCTTAGCTTACATTTCAGAGATCGTTCTCTGAAAACTAGATTCGAAACGAAACACGCGAATTATCACTTGCTAATTGGATAAGCCCTCGACCGATTAGTACTGGTCAGCTCCATGCATTGCTGCACTTCCACCCCCAGCCTATCTACCTCGTCGTCTTCAAGGGGTCTTACATACTGGGAAATCTCATCTTGAGGGGGGCTTCACGCTTAGATGCTTTCAGCGTTTATCCCGTCCGTACATAGCTACCCAGCGGTGCTCCTGGCGGAACAACTGGTACACCAGCGGTACGTCCATCCCGGTCCTCTCGTACTAAGGACAGCTCCTCTCAAATTTCCTACGCCCACGACAGATAGGGACCGAACTGTCTCACGACGTTCTGAACCCAGCTCGCGTACCGCTTTAATGGGCGAACAGCCCAACCCTTGGGACCTACTTCAGCCCCAGGATGCGATGAGCCGACATCGAGGTGCCAAACCTCCCCGTCGATGTGGACTCTTGGGGGAGATAAGCCTGTTATCCCCAGGGTAGCTTTTATCCGTTGAGCGATGGCCCTTCCATGCGGTACCACCGGATCACTAAGCCCGACTTTCGTCCCTGCTCGACTTGTAGGTCTCGCAGTCAAGCTCCCTTATGCCTTTGCACTCTTCGAATGATTTCCAACCATTCTGAGGGAACCTTTGGGCGCCTCCGTTACTCTTTAGGAGGCGACCGCCCCAGTCAAACTGCCCACCTGACACTGTCCCCGCACCGGATTACGGTACCAGGTTAGAACCTAGATACGATCAGGGTGGTATCCCAACGTTGCCTCCACACAAGCTGGCGCTCATGCTTCAAAGGCTCCCACCTATCCTGTACAGATCGTACCCAAATTCAATATCAAGCTGCAGTAAAGCTCCATGGGGTCTTTCCGTCTTGTCGCGGGTAACCTGCATCTTCACAGGTATTAAAATTTCACCGGATCTCTCGTTGAGACAGCGCCCAAGTCGTTACGCCATTCGTGCGGGTCAGAATTTACCTGACAAGGAATTTCGCTACCTTAGGACCGTTATAGTTACGGCCGCCGTTTACTGGGGCTTCGGTTCACAGCTTCGGGATTACTCCCTAACCACTCCCCTTAACCTTCCAGCACCGGGCAGGCGTCAGCCCGTATACTTCGCCTTACGGCTTCGCACAGACCTGTGTTTTTGCTAAACAGTCGCTTGGGCCTTTTCACTGCGGCCCCCTCGTGCTATTCACACTACCGGGGCACCCCTTCTCCCGAAGTTACGGGGTCATTTTGCCGAGTTCCTTAACGAGAGTTCTTCCGCGCGCCTTAGAATACTCTTCTCGCCTACCTGTGTCGGTTTGCGGTACGGGCACCATCACCTGGCTAGAGGCTTTTCTTGGCAGTGTGAGATCATGACCTTCGCTACTATAATTTTCGCTCCCCATCACAGCTCAGCCTTACAATGTGCGGATTTGCCTACACATCAGCCTTACTGCTTAGACGGACATCCATCAGTCCGCGTCACTACCCTACTGCGTCCCCCCATTGCTCATAACGGCTTACGGTGGTACAGGAATTTCGACCTGTTGTCCTTCGACTACGCCTTTCGGCCTCGCCTTAGGTCCCGACTTACCCTGAGCGGACGAGCCTTCCTCAGGAACCCTTAGGCTTTCGGCGGATCAGATTCTCACTGATCTTTTCGTTACTCATACCGGCATTCTCACTTGTATAATGTCCAGCGCTCCTTACGGTACACCTTCAACCCTTATACAACGCTCCCCTACCCCTGATGCAAAGCATCAAGCCATAGCTTCGGTGGTGTGTTTAGCCCCGTTACATTTTCGGCGCAGAGTCACTCGACCAGTGAGCTATTACGCACTCTTTCAATGGTGGCTGCTTCTAAGCCAACATCCTGGTTGTCTGTGCAACTCCACATCCTTTCCCACTTAACACACACTTGGGGACCTTAGCTGATGGTCTGGGCTGTTTCCCTTTTGACAATGGATCTTAGCACTCACTGTCTGACTCCCGGAAGTAAGTCTATGGCATTCGGAGTTTGACTGAGCTTGGTAACCCTTGCGGGCCCCGCACCCAATCAGTGCTCTACCTCCACGACTCTGTTTTCCGAGGCTAGCCCTAAAGCTATTTCGGGGAGAACCAGCTATCTCCGAGTTCGATTGGAATTTCTCCGCTACCCCCACCTCATCCCCGCATTTTTCAACATGCGTGGGTTCGGGCCTCCAGTGCGTGTTACCGCACCTTCACCCTGGACAGGGGTAGATCACCCGGTTTCGGGTCTACGTCCACGTACTATGTCGCCCTATTCAGACTCGCTTTCGCTGCGGCTCCGGCTCTTCACCTTAACCTTGCACGGGAACGTAACTCGCCGGTTCATTCTACAAAAGGCACGCCATCACCCCTAAAACGGGCTCTGACTTTTTGTAAGCACACGGTTTCAGGTTCTATTTCACTCCCCTTCCGGGGTGCTTTTCACCTTTCCCTCACGGTACTGCTTCACTATCGGTCGCTAGGAAGTATTTAGCCTTGGCAGATGGTCCTGCCGGATTCATACGGGGTTTCACGTGCCCCGCACTACTCGGGATCCGTCTCGGAGGGAACCAACTTTCAATTACAGGGCTTTTACCTTCTTTGGCGGGCCTTTCCAGACCTCTTCGCTTAACCGGTTCCTTTGTAACTCCATGTGAGACGTCCCACAACCCCAAAGAGCAAGCTCTCTGGTTTGGGCTTCTCCGCGTTCGCTCGCCGCTACTGACGGAATCACTATTGTTTTCTCTTCCTCAGGGTACTTAGATGTTTCAGTTCCCCTGGTATGCCTCTACATAACCTATGTATTCAGTTATGAGTAACTGGAAATTACCCCAGCTGGGTTTCCCCATTCGGAGACCCCCGGATCAAAGCTTGCTTACAGCTCCCCGAGGCAGTTTCGTTGTTCGCCACGTCCTTCATCGGCTCCTAGCGCCTAGGCATCCTCCGTGTGCTCTTAGTAGCTTAACCTCGTGCTCGTGTTCGACTGCTCGCTTCCCTTGTTTTGCTTGCGCAAAGCCAAAAGTCGCTCCCACTCGATACCATCGTACGTGCAATCTACCGTTTTTATTGAAACTTGTTGTACACAAGTTCAGCTAAAAAGGAATGTTCTAATTCGCGTTTGTTTCGTTTCGATATCTAGTTTTCAAAGAACAAGCTCCATGCAAAAGCAAGCTGTTTGAGAGTTTGAGCTCTCAAAACTGAGCAACGAGTGAGTGTTTTGCAGCTGAGCTGCATATTTGAATGTTTCCGTTGCAGGAAACGATTCTCCATAGAAAGGAGGTGATCCAGCCGCACCTTCCGATACGGCTACCTTGTTACGACTTCACCCCAATCATCTATCCCACCTTCGGCGGCTGGCTCCTTGCGGTTACCCCACCGACTTCGGGTGTTATAAACTCTCGTGGTGTGACGGGCGGTGTGTACAAGACCCGGGAACGTATTCACCGCGGCATGCTGATCCGCGATTACTAGCAATTCCGACTTCATGCAGGCGAGTTGCAGCCTGCAATCCGAACTGAGACCGGCTTTGTTGGGATTGGCTCCATCTCGCGATTTCGCAGCCCGTTGTACCGGCCATTGTAGTACGTGTGTAGCCCAGGTCATAAGGGGCATGATGATTTGACGTCATCCCCACCTTCCTCCGGTTTGTCACCGGCAGTCTATCTAGAGTGCCCACCCGAAGTGCTGGCAACTAAATATAAGGGTTGCGCTCGTTGCGGGACTTAACCCAACATCTCACGACACGAGCTGACGACAACCATGCACCACCTGTCTCCTCTGTCCCGAAGGAAAGGTACATCTCTGTACCGGTCAGAGGGATGTCAAGACCTGGTAAGGTTCTTCGCGTTGCTTCGAATTAAACCACATACTCCACTGCTTGTGCGGGTCCCCGTCAATTCCTTTGAGTTTCAGTCTTGCGACCGTACTCCCCAGGCGGAGTGCTTAATGTGTTAACTTCGGCACCAAGGGTATCGAAACCCCTAACACCTAGCACTCATCGTTTACGGCGTGGACTACCAGGGTATCTAATCCTGTTTGCTCCCCACGCTTTCGCGCCTCAGCGTCAGTTACAGCCCAGAGAGTCGCCTTCGCCACTGGTGTTCCTCCACATATCTACGCATTTCACCGCTACACGTGGAATTCCACTCTCCTCTTCTGCACTCAAGTCACCCAGTTTCCAGTGCGATCCGGGGTTGAGCCCCGGGATTAAACACCAGACTTAAATGACCGCCTGCGCGCGCTTTACGCCCAATAATTCCGGACAACGCTTGCCCCCTACGTATTACCGCGGCTGCTGGCACGTAGTTAGCCGGGGCTTTCTTCTCAGGTACCGTCACCTTGAGAGCAGTTACTCTCCCAAGCGTTCTTCCCTGGCAACAGAGCTTTACGATCCGAAAACCTTCATCACTCACGCGGCATTGCTCCGTCAGGCTTTCGCCCATTGCGGAAGATTCCCTACTGCTGCCTCCCGTAGGAGTCTGGGCCGTGTCTCAGTCCCAGTGTGGCCGATCACCCTCTCAGGTCGGCTACGCATCGTCGCCTTGGTGAGCCGTTACCCCACCAACTAGCTAATGCGCCGCAGGCCCATCCCCAAGTGACAGATTGCTCCGTCTTTCCAGTTCCCTTCAGGCGAAGAAAACAATTATTCGGTATTAGCTACCGTTTCCGGTAGTTGTCCCAAACTTGAGGGCAGGTTGCCTACGTGTTACTCACCCGTCCGCCGCTAAGTATCAAGGAAGCAAGCTTCCTTGATACTCCGCTCGACTTGCATGTATTAGGCATGCCGCCAGCGTTCGTCCTGAGCCAGGATCAAACTCTCCAATAAAGTATTGAAAAGAGCGATAAGCTCATTTTGAATCTGACGAGATTAAAAATCTCATTTGTGCTCCAGCTGATTCAAGCCAAGGCTTGTTTCAACTTTTGCGTTCATTCTGCAAGCAGAATGTTTACTCACTCGTTGTTCAGTTTTCAAAGATCAAACTTGTTTTGTCGACCATTTCTTGGCCGGATAAATAATATATCATGAATAGGATTTGTTTGTAAAGTCTTTTTATTTTTTTATCAGCTCTTTACGGCAGAAGATTTAATGCACCAGACTTATCCCTAATTAATATGATGTAAATTATCAGATTGCTTATTAACCATACTTCCGGCTCCAAGTATGTATATTCGTTTCTTTTAACTCCCTTGTTGAGTTATAAAGCTCATAGTACGAAATATCAAAATCCATTCCTCCAGGCAGCCCCTATGCGTGTAACGTGTATATCTATTTTTGTTAATGATAATCTACGAACATTGTTGAGATTACAATAAGTATTAGCTACTACTTAGTAAATCATATTAAATCCCCTAGTTTCATTGTTGTATTTCTCTTGTTCCGTTCTTACCGATCCAAACATTAATTCCTTCATCATCTCCAAGAGCTTCCATAACGATATAATCTATCTTAAACAAGAGTGAATGTTTAATACTAATACATAAATTAGTGCTGACTCTCTCAACAAGTAAAAATAGAATAATAGTAATATCACTTATCCATGCTTACAGGTGTATTTAAGAATGTGTCGAATATCATATGCTTATCTAGTTTAAACGATACTACTGGAGGGAACAATGAGTATAATCTTGCACGAAGTCAGAATAAAAAATTTTAGAGCGCTGAAAGATATAAAAGTTAAATTGTCCCCTCTCACGATACTAGTCGGGACGAATAATTCAGGTAAAACATCATTTTTAAAAGCATTAGAGCTTGTATTCGGGTTAGATCGCAAACTTATTCGTAAAGAAGACTTTCATGCCACTGTAGATAAACTGATAGCGACTGAACAGAGTTCTACTATAGATACTTTAATTACACCCACAGGGCAAGACTCAAAGAGAGTTCAATTTTTTGATGAAACATGGTCGAGTCACTGGGGAGCAAACGCGATACGAACGGATCAAAATGATTCAGAATACGTTGCTATTAGAACTACAATCATATTTGATGAATTAAAAAGAGACTTCTCATTGGAACAACATTTTCTATCCGATTGGAACGAGAATCCTGACGAATGGTGGACATCAACTGTTTTAGATAAAATTCCTTTAAGTATCATGGAAAAACTACCTTTGTTGTATCTAGACGCACAGAGAGATATCCATAGAGAAATGCGAAATCCTCATTCCTTTTGGGGTAAACTAATTTCCGACATTAATCTAAATGAAGATCAATTGGAACGCATCGAAGCTGATCTTCTAAGATTAAACACAGAGATTGTTAGCAACAGTACCATTTTGGCACATTTACAGCAGAATCTAAAAGAGCTAAATCTGTTTTCATCGGGAGAACACAATGGCGTTGAAATAACACCTATAGTAAGAAAGATCAGAGATATATATCGAGGTATTGACGTTCTCTTTAGTGAGCCAGGTGATGATAGCTTTCCACTTGAATATCATGGCATGGGAACAAGGAGCTGGGCAACTTTACTCGCTTTTCGTAGTTATGCTTCATGGATTGAGGGAGTTAACCAAGAAAAGAACTTACCTTTTTGGAGTATCTTAGCACTGGAGGAGCCTGAATCACACTTACATCCTCAGGCACAGAGAAACATTTTAAAACAAATGGCATCATTTAATGGTCAGAAAATAATCAGTACTCATTCACCCTACATTGCTAGCTTTGCACCATTAGAATCAATTAGGCATTTTAGCAAGCATGATTCACAAACAGCGGTTTCTGAAATTAATATGACTTCTATGCGTAGGGATGATATTCGAAAAATAAATAGAGAAGTAATGAACAGTCGCGGTGAATTACTCTTCTCAAAATGTATTATTCTTTGTGAAGGAGAAACAGAAGAACAAGCATTACCTATTTTTTTTGAGGCTCATTTCGGTTGTAACCCATTTGAACTTGGAATTAATATTATTGGGGTGGGAGGAAAAGGAAGGAAGTACCTTCCTTTTCTCCATGTTGCACAAGGATTAAATATTGATTGGCTTATTTTCTCTGATGGTGAAAAAGACGTTTTAGATCAACTTAATGAGGCTCTCTTACTCGTTGATACTAACCTTCAAGATCCTAGAGTCATTTATTTTGCGAATCATCAAAACTATGAACAATATATATTAGCTCATTATCGTGAAGAAGCGATTAGTGCTATTATTGAGTACGACGCAGTAAATGAGCAGCATAAGGCAGTATTGCAAGAAAAGGAATACTCTGATGAAGATGTTTTGACAAAACTACAAAGTGGAAAAACTAAATATGCTTCTGTACTTGCTGAAACAATTGTCACGAGAGCAGACTCAGAGCTAAAAATTCCAGAGAAAATCAGACAATTATTTCTACAAATCAAAACATAATTATAAAATGGTAGGTGATTCATTTTGGATTATATGATCTCTGGGGATCATCAAAAGGTAATAGAACATATTCATGGTCCCATATTAGTTAATGCAGGACCTCAAACCGGAATACAAACAACCTCAATAAAGAGGCTCGAACATATACTTAAGAATGTTAAAGGAAATTACAAAATTCTTATTTTAACTTACAATCGTTTATTGGCTAAACAGTTCAAAGAGAGAATATTAAAAGAATTTCAAAGTGATGATAAAGATATTTTAGAAAGATTTTTTGTCGGAACTATACATCAATTTGCAAGAGATATTGTTGAAACTCGCGGGGATATTTTAGGTCTTAAAACTAAAGAAATCGTTTTGATAGATAGTTCAGAATCAGAGAATATTCTTAAAGAAATACTCGTCACCCGTTCAAATACAAATTCACCTTCTCAAAATTTAAGTCAAACAAATAGCGTAAATGTGGTAAGAGAGATCTTATATTATATCAGTCGTCAAAAAAGAGAGCTGAAACTTCCTCTCCCCTATGATGAACACATTGATGATGATACAAGATTTTACGACTCTATTTATTATGAATATGATCTGTATTTAAAGGCTCGGTCGTTAATGGACTTTGATGATCTCATTTTACTTGCATATAGAATCATTAATGAAAAGCCTTCTATAAATCAGATTTACCAAAGAATTTTTAAATTTGCTTATATATTTGAAGCACAGGACTTAACTTATGCATCTTACCAATTTTTGCAAACATTATATCCTAAACATAACAGTAATATTATGCTCGTTGGTGATAAAAACCAAGCCATATATTCTTTTACAGGTGCTAGTACCTCTTTTATGGAACAATTCGAAACCTATTATGACCCGACTGTTGTTATACTAAAAAATAATTTCCGTTCCTCATCCGAGATTGCATCTCTTGCAGATAAGTTAATTTCAAAATCAAGTTTTTCATCCAGCTCTTTAAAAAATGGCTCGGTGATTATTAAAGAACTAGAAAATGAGGAGAAAGAAGCAATATGGATTGCAGATAATATTTCAAAATTGGTGAGACAAGAACCTTCTGAAATAAATGAGAAGATACATTGGGACAAAATTGCTGTAATTGCAAGAAACCGTTCATCTCTTCGAAGAATCGAAAAGCAATTCTCAGAAGATAATATACCCTTTATCAACAAAACATTTGGTATATTAGAGAGCGAATCAACTATTATGCAAGTATTTGAATCTGGTTTTAGACTCTTGATTAATCACAATGATAGGTATTATCTTGACCTCTTTCAAAGTTTAATTGGGGTGGAAAATAAAAATACGATCAATTACAACAGCACTGAAAACGGAATTGCTTTACTTAAACATTTCGATTCATTAGTCGGCAAGGAATGGAAAAAGAACTATAAAGCATTATTAGATGCATGGTCATATTTATGGGGACCTGATATGAATTTTTCAGATGCAATACTCGTTTTAGAAAAGTACTTCATGTCTGAAAAACCTGTTGCAAGTGTAGAGGAAACAAACGTGTTTATGAGTGATCTAAAAATGTGGCGAGATAATTGGAATACGTATATTCGGGATACCAATGAATACAGTTTGATTTCGTTTAAGAACAAATTCACCTCCTTATCAAGAACAACCGGTTCCGGTGGTGTTAGATTACTGACTGCGCATTCTTCACAAGGTTTAGAGTTTGATGTCGTGCATGTACTCGGAATAAATGAAGGAGTCTTCCCGATGAACGAACTTACAGTAGAAGAAGACAGACGCGTATTATATGTAGCCATAAGTCGTGCTAAAAAACTTTTGTATCTATCTTATATCAAGTCAAGTTCATTAAAAATGGGTGCTAGGTATAGACAACCTTCCCGATTCCTTAAAGAGATGAAATTATTATAGATGGTAAATGTGAGTGTTTTAAAATTCAGGGATTTTGTTCTCAAAATGGTGCATAGACCTCACCCTTTTGAACTAATATTATTTCCTTTAGGTTAAAACCAAGGTCCGTACCAACGCTAAAAGCGCCGGAGATTTTCCCCGACGCTTTTTTACGTTCGACATAGGAATCGTTAATGAGAAGCAGAGTGGAGTAAAATTCTGGAGATCCAATATCCATTCTTGATAACTAAGGGTGCCTACCATTTTAAATGGTAGAATGAATGGTTATGCCGGAATAAATTAAGGAACTACTATTTCAAAGACCATTACATAGAAAATCGAAACCTACACTCACTTAGGAAATCATATCGGAGTGTTGACTCCTGAAGGAGATCCACATCAAAGGCGTTACATAAAAAAAGCAACTGAAATAAGCGAAAAAAGTAAGCCACTCCCTTGTGGTAGGCGTTGTTAAATATCATTTTTTTATAATCGTGTAATTCGTATTAATTAAAATCGTAATTAAACCCTTATTTTTCATGGCCACCGACAGCCATTCATTAGCTTGCCTTGTTTCACCTACAAATTCAATTAACCAAACGGAGTACGGCATAACCCGCTCATTAAATTCTTAGACATAACAGATATTTCAATTTAGGCACTCCATACGGAGTGAGACGCTTTAATATGGATACATATCATCTAGAGAGGGATTTCAATCCACGCACTCCATACAGAGTGCGACCGCTTCGCTGACGACATGGAGCAGCGCTTGCAAATTTCAATCCACGCACTCCATACAGAATGCGACGGTACATCAAAGGGCTGGAAGACAGCAACATCAATATTTCAATCCACGCACTCCATACAGAGTGCGACAGCTCCTGTAGCTGAAACAGCGGTCGCCACAACAATTTCAATCCACGCACTCCATACAGAGTGCGACGGTTGATACAGATTGAAGTCACCCGGCACGCTCCAATTTCAATCCACGCACTCCATACAGAGTGCGACGACCAGCTGAGCCACCCGATCCCCTCTGAAAATATATTTCAATCCACGCACTCCATACAGAGTGCGACGCCATCATTTACAGATGATCCATCAGTCCAAAGATATTTCAATCCACGCACTCCATACAGAGTGCGACGAATGTCGATACGCCTTTATTTGCGATGTTTTCGAATTTCAATCCACGCACTCCATACAGAGTGCGACGCTCACACCATATCCAGCAGCTTCACCAATAGTGCATTTCAATCCACGCACTCCATACAGAGTGCGACACTAACCGATTGTCAGCGACAATACAAAAGGTGAAATTTCAATCCACGCACTCCATACAGAGTGCGACTGTTTGTCACATGGATCAACTGCCCTGAGTGTGGTATTTCAATCCACGCACTCCATACAGAGTGCGACCGGATCCCTAGCAGCGCAAGCAAGTGATGCAGACCATTTCAATCCACGCACTCCATACAGAGTGCGACTATCCCAATTGGTCTATTGGTCAGTCCCAATCAGAAATTTCAATCCACGCACTCCATACAGAGTGCGACCAATACAACGCAATGCAGGATGCATTTAATAAAATATTTCAATCCACGCACTCCATACAGAGTGCGACACGGGAAATGTGAATACCAATGTTCAAAATACAGTATTTCAATCCACGCACTCCATACAGAGTGCGACCATCTGGCACGGCACATAATATGATACGGATTTTATTTCAATCCACGCACTCCATACAGAGTGCGACGTACAACGAATTGGCAGCGCGCAATAAGGAGTATTTCAATCCACGCACTCCATACAGAGTGCGACTGTGTATCATTATCTCCTCGTATTGACCGTCTTCAAATTTCAATCCACGCACTCCATACAGAGTGCGACGAGTGGCACGAGGAACGGGTACGGTGGGCGAAGATATTTCAATCCACGCACTCCATACAGAGTGCGACAGCGAAAAGTGACGTAATAACTATATTTCAAGAATAGCTATTAACGTATTTTCGATATTTCTACTTATTCAAAACTGTTACTAAAAATTTTTAGCCTTAAATCATTGCCAAAAGGTCACAAAAATGACCTTTTCGACAATTTTCGAGGTGCGAATCCCCCAGGAAAATCATGTGAGCTTGGCATTCGCACCTGCTACAGTATTAATGGATCCCCCATATCATAGGAATCTTTCGCTCCTACATGTTGGACTTTACTTTTGTAATTATCACCTAAGTTATAAAATCGAAGACTATCTGTATCCTTATCAATCAATTCTTCTAGTTCGAATCTTAATCGTCTAAATTGGGCAGCATCCAGTATACATTCAAACACCGAGTTTTGCACTCGCTGACCGTGATCCACACACTTTTTCGCCACTTTAGATAGTCTTCTTCGGCCTTCACTATCTATCGTGCTCACATCATAGGTAATCAAAATAAGCAATCATCACACCTACTTCCACAGAAACGGGGGATACTCATCCAGATCCCCACGTATATATCTTGCCAGTAGTAACGCTTGAGTGTATGGTACAAGACCCCAAGGTATTTTCTCATTCAAATACGGATGCATAATCTTTTCCTGTTTGCGTTCCTGCCATACTTTTAACACTTTCTTTCTCGTCTCATCATCCATAATCACTGCGAGATTTTCTTTCACATAAAAACCTTTATCGTTAACTACCTTTTTATTAATGAGAGAAAGTACAAATCGGTCTGCGTACACTCCTCGAAGTTCCTCCATCATATCCAGTGCAAGTGAAGCTCTGCCAGGACGATCTCGATGCAAAAAACCAACGTAAGCATCAAGTCCGACAGATTCAAGCGCAGACTTCATATCATTAGCGAGCAAGGTATAAGCAAAGGATAATAGTGCATTCACTTTATCCAGCGGAGGACGTCGGCTACGTCCATAAAAATAAAACGATTCTTTTTGCTGTAGAATCAGATCATCGAACACAGAGTTATATTGTACGGCAGCGGATCCTTCCAATCCGCGCAATATATCCAATTGCTCCACCTCGCGCAACAGCTTCATCGTTTCTCCTAGCGACTCCGTGACCTTCTTGATTCGTTCTGTGTTAATGCGTAGCGCATAATCTCGTGTCGCACGTTCCAAAATCCACTTGGTGTTATACAACTTTCCTGTAATCATATTACGAGCAACCCGCGCACTGCGCTCCTCATTGTCCGATATGCGGTACTGTTCTTTACGAAGGACCACATTTCCTCGATCCTCACCAATGACACGTGCGAGAAATCGCCCCGTTCGTGTCATAAACGTCAAACTTACATTTCGTGAAGCACAAGCCCCCATCAATGCTGGACTTACTCCAGCATAGCCAAAGGTACAAACGGCCTCCAAATTATGCAGCGGATAGCGAGCAAGAATTTCTTCCTCCTGCTTCACCACAATGTTTTCCCCATCCAGTCCAAGGTATGTATCGGGTAATGTCACAAATAAGGTGTTCAGCAGCTTTTTCATTCATTCAACCTGCTTTCGATGTAACTTGAAACAGAGCGTTTGTTCAAGATATCAGGCACACATATATTGTTCAAAGAACAACTTAGGCAGTGTGGTCCTGCTTTGGCTTTGGGTGTATGGTTCCGTTCAAAATAATGTCTCATCTCTTGAATACTTGCCTTCACTCGTTCCCGATCTGCCGCAGTAATGATGAATTCAACCCTATGTTTGATCTCGTCATAATAAAAATAGGCCTTGGGAATATCACATACGAGCATTTCTTCGAGACATATGACTTGTGCTACCAATTGGGAGTGATCCGAATCATTTCGTTTGGGCTTCCCACGTTTGTATTCAACAGGATAAGGAAGGTATAACCCTTCCTCTCCTGCAAGTGGAACTCCAGATGGATCACGAATGAATTCAACCACATCACAGATGCCTGTGATCCCAAGTTCCCTTGATTGCACCGGAAGCGCACGAACCACCAGTTTATCGCCTCGTTTCTCACGAAGCGCTGGTTGATCTGCTTTTCGATGCAGATGATCACCCTCAATGGTGCGCACGTTGTCTTCCCACTGCTGTTCGATATGAATTAATGCCCACTGCCTTCTGCAAAAGTTAAAATGCTGAATACCCGAAAGCAGCAGATAGTCCTCTTCGTTATAGTCCTTCATATTCTTGGACTGCCAAGCCTTCCAGTGGCACCACCGTATAGTTATAATCATCGTAGGACTTTGCTTCTGCTACGTCTGGCTTCAATTCAATTTGCAGAGAACGATGTACTTTCGCAGATGAATATTGCCCCATCTTGGAACTATGCTCCCACCAATACAGTTGGTGCACCTCCATACTACCGTCAGGACGGGCAGAAGACGTATCATTTTCAAATAACGTTCTCAGTGATTCACGAATTTTCTCTGCGTCTTCATAAGTAAAGCCGGTCTTCTCAGCCAGTTGCGTGTTGATACTGCCATAGAATACATATACTCCAAAATCTACGCGATGCTTCATGCCCATCGTATCCGATCCTTTTTTGTCCGGATCTTTAGCCGTTGTGACCGAGTTTACACTCTTCGTAATCTGCATGCTGGAAATATCAATCCGATCCAAGCTTACCGCAGTATGGATGGATACTGGACCCCGAATACCCACAGAGACATCGGTACCGCTAAAAGCAAATACTTGTCCAAAGCTACGTACGTCTATCCAGGATTGACAAGCAGCCTCCGCATACAGATCTTTGTTTGCCTTCTTGCCTTTGGCATGTTCTTGCACATTCTCATTGGCATCAACACGATCTTTAATAGAACGGTGACTATCATTACGTTTTTCATCGGATTGTACGAGAATGGACTCTCCCATATCCTGCAGACGGTTACGAATTTTACGTTTGATACATACATCCGAGATTTCCCCTAAACCATCATAGTTCTGACGAGGGCGGTTTCCATTCAATGGATCACCATTCGGGTTGGCATTACGAACAGACAGTACAACAGCAAAATCGATTTTGTGATCAAGTATACTCATTTAGTTATCCCCTTGTTCGTTCAATTGGTTTTCATCGTCTTTATCAAGTGCAACCGCGGCTTCTTTATCTTTTCTACTTGTATATAAATCGTTACGCTGACTATAAAATCCTAATAAGTATAATCCCGTGAGTGGCTTGTCTGTAAAATCTTCTAATTGAAGTTTGGCTCCAACTTCATCTAGCAACGAATTATAATATCTGGCACTCGTCCCCATTCGCGCTTGGTAAGGTTGGAGATTAGATTGAATAATGCTCCAAGTTCTGCCTGGTCGTTGCGCAAAGGCGTTCATATATCGAATGGCATTTGTTGCTCGTTTTTCCTCTTTTCCCAGAGCACTTCTCTCTAATACATCTGCAATGGCAAGCATTCTGCCAAATAAGTAGCTACGATCCGTTGTTTCGGTATTCAGACTCACTCCGTACCCCTCCTTCTTATTAACAAGTGCGCAAGTAATACTCAGCGTTTTCTCCCATTCCCAATTTTCCATGCCTACCGGGTTGGATGCACGTTGGATAGAACTGCGAACAATATCCAGCGGAATGGGACGTTGATCAATGATGCATGGAAGCATCCGCTCCATGAGTCCTTTAACTACCTTGTCACTGGCTCGTGGGCCATAGGCTGCAAAAGCAATGTCTTTCGTCGCGGGCGCTCCAATAAACGAGACGGGTTTGTCGTTTTTATTTTTACGATAGCGATGTATCCAGTAACAACTCTCATGCCAAGCTGTTATCCGGTCCAGATACTCGTTCTGATCTAAACTCCGATAAAACATAATCGACATTCGTCCTGGTGTGGCCGCATCCAGTGTCATCAAAGTCACTTCATGCTTGGAGTTATACTCCCCATCGTATCGAAAGCCACCAATCGCCTTCCTGATTTGCAAGGCAAAATCCTTATGTGTTGTATCTCCACCAGCAAGAGCTTCCTGATCATCTTCATCTTCCCATAAACTAAAAGAATCTTCTTGAGGTTCTGGCATATCCAGACTTGTACTACCCCACACCAGAAAAACTTTGCCGTCTATAGTGGTTCCTTGTCGATCAATAAGCCACTTCAGCGCGTTATGGCCTTTCTGTGAAGCTTCGTAGCTGACTACTGCTGCATCACGACTGGTACGAAAACGTCCCCGATACGTAAATCCACTTGAGTCGTTGGCGGAGATCAACTTGGACTTGTCCCCTGAGTGACGTATGCGAGAAGCATGTTTATCAGCAACTGGTAGGTAATCTCCAGTCACGAAACAGATATCCTTGTCCTGCAAACTCATCTCGTAGAACTGGATAAATGATTGTTGCACCGAAGCATCCCGCCATAGTCTGGATTCGGGTTCTCCTGGAATATTTACAGCAAATCGGACAAATGCACCACTCTGATCCGAAGCAATGACATTGAAGATGTCAGGCTTTTTCCCTTCCTGGTCGCCAGGCCCTGCGATCCACTTCTCCAGCAGCTTACCTTGGCTATCCACATGAAGTATGCCTCTGCTTACTAAATCAGCGATGAGTGTGCCTTTGCTGACATAGTGAAGCACACTCTGTACTCTAGGGTGACTAAAGGGAGATTCGCACCAAGCTTTCAGTTGGATCAAATAATCTTGATACGGTGTTCCTTTGGCTTCTCCGCAGAACTGAGTGTAATCTCCTGCAACATAGGCTAACTTGTCAAAAAGCGGATACGGTACAGGCGCACTCGTTCGACTTGCGGAAGCTTCGGTGCAAGGGATAATCGTGCTGCCATCATTCTTTTCTACTACTTTGGCATTTACGATATCTCCTTTTTCATTCAGATGCACTTCAATATGCGCGGTCTGGGTTGTGTGCGAGATTGGAATCAAGGCGTATTCCTTGCCGCTTTTCTTCATTTCAAATTGCCCTACGACATCGGCATGATCATCATACGTTTTGCATAAATTAGCAAGCCAGCTCATTTACTCACCTCATTATCGAACCATTCCGAGTGTAAATCATCAACAGACTGCATATTCTCTGAGCCAAATATTTTAGCTGTACCTTCTCCCGCTTTGCGTATCAATGTGCATTCATCCGGACGGATAAAACGAATCACTCCATGCTGCATTTTCGCTTTCCACAGGCGGACCTCTCGCTCATTGCTTCCTGTTTCATCCGGGTAACTGATTCCATGTAGCATTGTGCCAAAATCAAGCTCACCTATACGATCATAGAAGCTCTCTTCTTCACCAAAATGGCATGGTTCGACGTAGCCCTGACATTCACGAGTTCCCAAGAAAATATCTCTTCGTCCTCCAACCTGGACAGCTCGTTTAGCGATATTGTGGTGTTTGTGTTCGTTCTGGTCATGTACCAGATCTTCACGATGAGGATTAAATTCAAAATGAGCCTTCACCTGATATCGAACATCTCTTAAATAGGTGTAATAGGCCAGTGTATTGCCCCCGCTGTATTCAATCGGACGCATGCCCTTCGATTCCGTTTGAATTGGATTCATGATGCGGACTTCGTCTATAATCCAGATCAGCGTCGGCTTCCAGTAAATGGATTCCACGATCCCTTTGAGAGCTTGATATGTAGGAATCTGATAAGAGAATTTTTCTCCTCCAAGTTTCGTGAGCGGATCAGTGAATAGCGCATATTTTCCCGAAACCTCAAATTCGATTTGATTTCTCAACGTTTCAGCTCCTTTCTATGGGGTTTAGGAGGGAGAAGCATATGTCATGAAACTCCCCACTCTACGTTAGCGTCCATTTCATATCATCATCGTTTCCCAAGCGCCCTCCCCTTTGGATTCCACACCAAAGTCTTCAGAGTATGCTGGTTCCCGTAGAGCAAGGACGTGACCATGTAACAATGGATACAAGTCCCCACTTTTTTCTAATGTCTTGAGTTCGTGATCATAGATGTTCACCGTATACTGTTGGGCTTTTCGCAACAGATCCCCCAATTCACTCGGCTCCAACTCACCATTCAGGTCAATAATCAGTTCCCTGCCTTCTTCTCCGTAAGGAACAAGGACAGCAGTGGCATTCGTCGATATTGCTTCAAAATATTTCTCTGCTGTAGCGATAGCATAATGATTAACAACCTCTGGTTTTGTAGCATGTTTCTTTTGATATGCATCCACGTAATAGCGATTCCGATCCATCAGATCAAACAAGTTCTGTTCGAGCTTAGGAATGGGGTAATTCATTTTTTCTTGAATATCGTGAAAGTAATATTTAAAATAACGAGCGATTGCTTCAGAAGATAATAAATCATTCCCCAGTGACTCCGGATCTTCCCTGAAATCATGGAGCACTCGCTCCGTTTTCTCGGCACCAATTTTAATCTCAGGTAAGTGGGTCAATACTTCATCCGACGATCGGATAATGTATACATTACGAATCTCATCTTTGCCGTGCCGATTACATCGACCAGCCGCCTGGGCAATCGAATCCAGACCAGACAAAGATCGAACCACACATTCGAAGCTGATATTCACGCCTGCCTCAATAAGCTGTGTGCTCACACAAATGATTCGTTCTCCCTTTGCCAGTCGTTGAATGACGCCATTCTCTCCAGAAAGGACCTCTTTGCGATGTGCAGCACACATATTGGTACTTAGATGAACAACTTGAACCCCGCTGTCTTGCAGCCATTCCTCGTCATTCAACTGTTCAAATAGTTTACGGACTGCCGTTTTCGTGTTCAAAATAACCAGTACGCTGTTTACTTCTCTCATTTGTTCCTGTACAAAAGAAGATACTTCTTCTGCGTCCCAGCCTGAGGCTGTATCCTGTGTAAGATCATGTAATTCGACTCGTTTAAAACTGCGTCCAACATCCCCTAAATTCTGTATAATCTCAGGCTGCTCCGATAAATGAAGTTTGTGCTTCACGAAATCAAGTGCGGGTTGAGTAGCTGTACAGAGCAGTAGACTGGAGCGTCCAATTACATGCAAGAAGTTCAGTGCAGCGTTGAAGAGCGAGATACACCGAACAGGAACGGATTGCACTTCATCAAATACGATGACTGCATTGGAAAGCTGATGCAATCTTCGTACGTTTCGAGTTCCTTTGGCATAGAAAGTATTCAGGAACTGGACCATCGTCGTAAAAATAATGGGCCGATCCCAGTGATCACGGGCAAGCTTAAGATTCTGTTTGCGCGCATCATAGGTTTCCCCTTCGGCTCCCTCTTTCCGTTCATCATCCATGTCATCTACAACGTTAGAGTGATGCTCCAAAATCATGTCATCGTTCTGCAAAATGCTGCGAATCTCTGCCGCGTTCTGTTCAATAATGGTCGTATACGGAACGATATATATAATCCGTTGCTTGTTATGTTCAATGGCATGTTTTAAGGCGTAACGCATACTGGCAAGTGTTTTCCCCCCTCCCGTTGGTATAGAAAGGGTGTATACGCCGGAAGGGCGAAGGGCGAACTCTTCACATTGGCTGGACATTTCCCGTCGTAATCGATTAATGGGTGTGTTTGCTTTACTTCCTTGCTCAAGGCTGGTTAAATGTCGAGATAACAGCTCATGGCTTGTTTGAAAGAAAGACTTGTAATCTAATTTTTCTGTGAATGGTTCATTTTCTTCAAATTGTCTTGTATTGGTTCGATCTGCATCGATCAGGCAACTAAAGATATATTTAATGAGCAGTGAACCCGCAATGCGTGGAAGTTTATGCTTATTGATAATTTGTATGTATTGTTGAAGCTCTGAGGTGGCTAATTCGAATAACTTGTCCAAACGTTCAGGAGGATTCAGCTTGAAAAACTCTTCTTTTGCTTGCTCATAGTGTTCTAATTCCTTGGAAACAACACGCTCCAGGTATGGTGAAATTTTATCAGGCGAGATATAGTCTCTTAGACCCTGATGATGCGAGATAATACAGTTGGCAATCCACTCTGCGGTATACTTGTCCTGAGCCGTTGCACCACTGACATGGTAACGATGATGCAGTAGCTTGCCACCGGCAGTTGAGTGATCTACAGAACCTTTACGGGGAGGGGCATCGGGATGAGCTACTGCTTCCTGAATGTAATTTCGAAAAGCATCCGTATTCTTCCCCATATCATGTAATAGGCCAGCAATCCCCGCCAAATATCTGACACCAATTTTCTCTCCAGCCTGCTCCGCTTTTTGTTGAACCTCCAACAAATGGTCTTGAACGGTCTGAATTTCTCCATCTTTCTGACGGATATGAGCAATATAGGTCATACAAGTTCACTTCTTCCTTTCAGAAAAGAGATCCCAATCCGGTTCCTTCTCTACACTCATTAATTAGGAAAAATACTTAATTATTAACATTTCGACTTCAGGCGACAAACTCCTTTTTATTTTTCAAGAAAATTCTTGATTTCTATTTCCATTAAGCTGTGTTAAAATTGTTATATCATAGACTCAAATTTAGTTACAGAGTATAATATTGATTAGATAAAGTTAATTGACTCGCACATTGGTTCGACCCAATTAACTTTCCGATAAGGGAAACTTCATGTTAACTAGTACATTGGTCGGACATAACACGAATTTCCCCTTTTTTGTATTGTGCATAATGAAATATATATGTGGCCGCACATTGGTTCGACCACTTTAAGGGAGCGTACATTGGTATGCTCCCTTAATTTTATTCACCTATATTCCCATGCTGTTGGGGACAAAGGAGCTAACTATTTTTGATATAGGTCTATTAATTCTCTATTATTTGCTTTCCGAGTTGCATATCCGTATTTAAATCGGAAAAAGACCGTTTTCATCTAACTGAATGGGTTCTGAAGGAAAGAGCTATTATATATACGATCACTGGTCTTCTCCTGTCGGAGAGCTTGAACTATAAAAGCTCTCTCTTCGTCGCGCCCTTTGAGAATAACAATTCCTGTTTCATTCCTTTGAACGAGTTCTTTTTCTATTAATTGTATTAAATTAATCATTCCAAGCTGGTGCATGTTGTATAGCCTGTATCACCTGTATTTTGATTATACGTATTATTAGATGCAAGCACTTTACCCCTATGTTTATCAATAAACTCTGTCATTTCTTCAGCAAGCTTAAACCGATCAATACTCGGAATTTTAGAATCAGATCATGTTTTCCTCCTTGATTTCTTAATAGGATAGTAAAACATATATTCTTTTGTGTTCCTCTAATTTATGTACTTCACAATTCTATTCTAATGATAACCTGCGCGCCCTCTTAAAGGATGCGCCTTTTACAACAAAACTTCACAATGACAATTTGGCATTTTCAATCTACGCACTCCAGGAATCATTCTTAGCCATCACTTGTTCCTCTCACGGTGAGTGATACGGTTTTATGTTTCTGCCCAAGGGTACTTCCATATACATAGTTTGTCTAAAATTCTCGTAGCTTTTCTTTTTAGCCCCATAAAAAGATGACTTGGCGCTTCATACGGAGTGCGACGAAGCTGACGCACTGGAGCAAAAGGCTTATTGGAAATTTCAATCCACGCACTCCATACGAAGTGCGACGGTTCCATGCAAGACATGAACGCGGGTGTGCTTGAATTTCAATCCACGCACTCCATACGAAGTGCGACAGCGGAAGTACACGTATCAAGTTATGTTTAGAATACCTTAATACGTATTTCCGATACTTTTTTCACAAATTAGCACTATAACCCACAACAGCATATAAGCTCAATATCCTTGTTGCCAAAAGGTCATAAAACTGTAGCTTTCGACAAATTATGAGGTGCGAATCTCCCAGGGAAAACATGTGTGCTTAGGGTTCGCACCTGCTTCAGTTGACGTCATGGAATTTCCCAATTCATTACTATCACTGGATCAAGGATGAACGATACCCTCCGTCCAAAGGATTCCTAGCCCATATCCTCGTCAATCCCATCAAACTCCTCTTTAAATGGATAAGACTGCTTCACATTACATGGACCTGTAGACCAAATCGATCTGTCCACAACCAAAAGTGGCGTTCCTTCCGATATGCAAAATACGGGCAGCGTTCAGCCAAGGGATAAATGGAGACAGCTCCCCCTTAAATGTTAGTGAACCCAGCATGCCGCTCCAATCTATCGATTCTTTTTTCCGATTGGAGTATCGATGCATCTCATTCAGATATAATCCGGAAGACGTCGGGCTAATCTCATTTGCCCATTCACATACCTTCATCGCTACATCCGTGTTTATACTTCCTCCATAACGCTCCGTCAACAACTGAATTCTTTTCGTAATGCTCCGAATGATCGTAGGAAAATCAATTGTCTGTACCAGCGCCCCACCTCGACGTATCCGAACAGGGGTCACCATATGCACGGAGCACCATGAAGCCTGTTCTTGCAGCGCATGAACAGCAATATTTTCGGTTGTAGCTGCGTTCATCTTCAATTGTCCCTGTTTCCAAATGGGTCCGTACTGATCTGCATGAAAGATGTCTGTGAGTTCGAATGCCTTACGTTCGGCTCCAATTCCAAATGTCTGTGCCTGAGTCAACGACGTCGCGATATCTTTGGCGTAACGAACCGCATCTCCGATCAAGATGAGCTTGAAGCATAACGCATCACCTTTATCATAAACTGGCTTTGGCCGGGGTGGCTCAATGATATAAGGGTTGACGATATCCTGTGCAGCTCCGCCCCATCGGCGATTCTCGAATATATACCTATAGGATTCCGAATGCCGAGTTAGCGCCCAACCAGTCACACCATGAAGCGTAGAGCCGAGAAATGCGGGCAGACGTGTCGTTTCCTTACATTCAAGTCGAATGAGTAACGGGAGGTATTCCAGCGAAAAAATAGGTGCTTGTCTATTCATACGATGCTCCAATTCTGATGTAGATTAAAGATTAACAAACTAACGGCAAACCATTTGGGATTAACCCGAGGCACTACATATGGAGTGCGTCAAAAATTTTACTAGAGATACTATCAATCTACAGTTTTAATCCTCGCGCTCCATACAGGGTGCGATATCGTAACCCAATGCCCGGCATTAACCAGGACGAATTTCAATCCACTCACTCCATACGAGGTGCGAAGTATCTATTCCATGAAACAATGTTTTTACTCTTCTACTTCAATCCACACACTCCATATGGAGTACGACCTTTAAGCGCATGCTGAACTGCATCCAACAATTATTTCAATCCACGCACTCCATACGGAGTGCGACTTGGTATTGATGGAAATAGAGCTAATCAAATAGAGATTTCAATCCACGCACTCCATACGGAGTGCGACCGGGTCCACGATTAGCAGATATGTGTCACAGTCTATTTCAATCCACGCACTCCATACGGAGTGCGACACTCCGATCCGACCGCTTTTGGCCCGGACATCGATATTTCAATCCACGCACTCCATACGGAGTGCGACACAATGGAAGAGTAGAAGACGTTGGATACATCAGTATTTCAATCCACGCACTCCATACGGAGTGCGACACAATCCGCACCAAAAACACCACGAATAACACTCATTTCAATCCACGCACTCCATACGGAGTGCGACTATCTTTATAGACGACACTTCATCACCTACGGTTATTTCAATCCACGCACTCCATACGGAGTGCGACAAGTGTCGTTTGATTCAATGTGACTGAGTTACCAATTTCAATCCACGCACTCCATACGGAGTGCGACCCTTACCTGTCTTGTTCATTAGCTCATGTATGGTAGATTTCAATCCACGCACTCCATACGGAGTGCGACTTTTCTATTCCAACTTGGTGCCGCAGAACGGACAATTTCAATCCACGCACTCCATACGGAGTGCGACAGCGGAAATACACGTATCAAGTTATGCTTAGAATACCTTAATACGTAATTCCGATACTTTTTCCACATATTAGCTCCACTATATCCCACAACAGCATATAAACTCAATATCCCTGTTGCCAAAAGGTCATAAAACTGAAGTTTTCGACAAATTTCGAGGTGCGAATCTCCCAGAGAAATCATGTGAGCTTTGGGTTCGCACCTGCTTCAGATAACTTCGTAACATTTCGCAAAGGGCAAATTGAGGTTCGTTCTTGCTCCCTGCAGCAGGATGAGATACTCATCACATAATGGGCATCCACATCCATCTTTTCTACCCTTTTCCTTACCTCGGTGATAACCACCTCTCTACTTGGATATTTGTTGAATAATTAGTCGTTTTCTTCTTATGTCCCCCTCGTATACGTCGTAGATTGATATGTAAACAACGTTGTTTGGATGGTTTACAACTTGTACATATAGTTGTCCCTTACAACTGTAAGACTTCAGGGTGAATTTACCATGGGCTGCTTAAGCTGTATTAGATGGTAAAACGATGAAAACGAATACAACACTACTAAATATAGATAGTAAATAACTTCTCATTTCTATTCTCCGAGGTTAACCCCGTATCCGCTGGGTAATGGTAACTCCATACAGAGAGCGACATTATTACTGGTTTCAGCTTCCTCGATCCACGCCAATTCAATCCACTCACTCCATGTGGAGTGCGACAGGCACAAAATTGCGGCATTACCGTGTTTGTTCCATTTCAATCCACGTACTCTATACGGTTGCGACGATCCAGTACCAGGATTACCGGATTCAGATCCTATTTCAATCGTAGAGTGTGACCATAAAGTGTTATTCCGCTATCTTACTATAGATAATATCTTCATCCTAATATTTACTTTCTAGAAGACGTCATCAAAATGATACAAAATAGGGAAACAACATCTTAGAGATGGAATTCTCCCAGGAATTTTATGTGAGCTTCTCTTTCGCACTCTTATTGGAAACGATCAAGCCTTAAATTCATATCAACACGTTCTGGAGTCCATAACAGGACATCCGTAAGAAAGGTCAACGCATCCATTTCAGACAATTGATCCACAATGGATTCAATCAATACCCTGGCATCTCCTTGAGTTTGCTCGGCGAGAATTATCCCTCCAGCATCTCCATTGATGTATATATTCCCTACGCGATCGACCTTGTACACATGGCGCAACCATAACGCACCTTCGTCAAGAAAGATGAAATAACTTTCATTCATAACGTATCCTTGAAATAAGCTAAAATTCTCATCATCATCAATAGAGCCAAGTATCAACGAAGCAAGTTTTAATTTTTTTGATGGTCTCATTGCTTCCCTACCTTATAAGAACTACAATCTGAAATAAGCCCCGATTCATAATTCATAAACACGTTGTTATACGAATAAAAAGCATCAATATGTAGGATCACTGCATTATCCTCCTATTTGTACTCAGTTCCTGTAATCGAGGTACATTGCGAATAATTTAGCTTTTCACAATCAATTACACTCTTTAATTAGACTATTTGTAGTTGCTAAAGACAGCCCCTTTTGCTAGGATTGGCATAATAATCGGATTTTTTTCAAAATGTCAACATGTTGACTAGCATTCATTACACTCATCATAGTATCTTCTTGACTATATGTCAACATGTTGTGCATTATATTTTTTCACTGGAGGCATTACCATGAACGAATTACTTATCCGTTGTCGACTTGGCGACATCATGAAAGAACGTGGATTACAAAATAAAGACGTTGTAGAACTGACTGGTGTAAGTCGAAATACTATTACTTCTCTGAAAGGCAACGCAACTAAGCGTATTGATTACGAAACTCTTGGTGCATTATGTAAAGGACTTAATGTTACACCCGGTGACCTCTTGGAATACATTCAGTAAAAAGAACCTTTATTTATAAGACACTTTTATGCTGCAATTCTCTGAAAAACTCTTTTACATAAGGGTATTAAGATTCCCTGCCGCACATCTGTTTAGATTATTGATTCTACCTGACAACTAGTTAAGATATACGAATAGACAGTTTGCGATAAAGGTGTTTATTAGAATGAAATAACTTGTTAGAAAGTGAAGTTCTTCAAACACAACCCTCAGCAGATGAACATCCCCATCAAAAATCCGCTTTAAAAAAGTATACCAGTATACAGATACTACGACGAGTGTCTTTTTTATTTTCCCCCGACCGCCCAGATTACAAATACAATGCCCCCGAATCTTGTGCGACCGCCAGGGCTATACGGTTATGCTGTTTACTGGAATTGAATTCTTAATGAATGAAAAAAGCACCCAGAAGGGTGCTTACGAATTATAACGATTCAGCAAACGTTAAAAGTTTTGAAGGTAAAATCCCATTAGTGAGATACGTATTTGATGTTACATATCCAAAAACTTCTCCTTTATAAACGAGCACTGGCGGAGTAGAAGTGTACTCGTTAAACGCGCTCTCTGATGAATATGAACTCCCGTAATTTCCGTAACTGTTCCATATGCTTAATCTGTTGTACTGGCTTCCGTAGGTTCCGTATTCATTGAAGATAGAGTCTCTGTCATAAGTGTTGGTTGATAAGGTTCCTAAGAAAGTTTTGAGGTCGTTTGAGTATACGTGTATATCAGATGCTAACACTCCGGAAACCTGAGTAATCTGTGGCTTTTGCGGTTTTACTGGTGCTGTGTTTTGTCCGTTTACGATAATATCATAAGGGATGTATACATCTACAAAACCCTCTGAAAATGGAGCAACCTCATACGGATTGAATCTTAATGTGAATCCTTTGTCATTATAGAAAAACGTCCCCTTTTGGATGTCTATAATCGTATCTGTGTACAAAATTGATCCAGGGTTAGCTTGACTTCTTTTTTCAAGAATTGATTGGAGATACACATTCGCTCTTACTATTTTTGTTCTGCTGTCTAAGAAGTCTTTCATGTATATTCTATTACCATTGCTGGAATTGAAGTTGAAAGATTCTACCCATTGCATGTCATGTATACCTCCGGTATAGACGTAAGAATAATAAACAACAGACAAGGCACCTTGCTTGTTGTAAGCGGTTTGGACACTCGTCTTGTAATAGTAATCTTTGTTTTGCTTGATATCACTACTATTAGCTACAGAAGCAGCATTAACAGCATGAGCTTTTAATGCTTTGTTCATTTTAGATGCAGCATTCTTGTTTGGGTGGTTTACAACTTGTACATATGGTTGTCCCTTATAACTGTAAGATTTCAAGGTGACTTTACCATTGGCTGCTGAAGCTGTGCTGGACGGAAAAACGATGAATAACGAAAACAACACTACTAGTATAGATAATAAATACTTTCTCATTTCTATTCTCCTCGGTTAACTCCACATCGGCTGCGGTAATGGTAACTTCATACAGAGTGCGACCCATCGTTTACAAAACCCTTAGTGATGATGTTGATATTTCAATGCACGTACTCATACGGAGTAAGACCATCTGCCATTACCTCACCACACTTTCTCTAAATATCTCAACCCACACACTCTATACAGAGTGCGACTAATAATCAAGGGATTCCTTGTCCCGCCCCTTAAATTGCATATTGTGGAGCTGCTGTTTGGGTAGGCGATTTCAATCCACGCACTCATAGGGAGTGTTACCAGATCCAGCTCTTTCTGTAGCTTACCGCTGCAGTCATTTCATCCATGGCAGGTAGCGGGATAGCTTAGACATCCAAATAGAAGCATCCCCCAGTCGAAAGTTGGCCGGGGTGACCTACTACATTCATCGAACAGAACGTATGTACTTAATCTACTAATCTTCAGTCATCTTCAGGACAATAGTATGTTTGCAATTGGGACATTTCTTTGTTGCAGTAAATGTTTTTTTTGATTTAAATCGAGAAGGGATAACAGCTGGACTAATAAATTTGGTAGTGAAATCAGAGCAAGTAACAAAGTGATTGTACTCATTGCGGCGGTATCAATTAATGCTTTTGGATCTTGAAGCATTCCAGCCATAAAAAAACCTAGGACTATGACAAACATTACAACAAAGCCTATGTACAGTAATCCCCAACTAATCTTTGTCCATTTCCACACTGTTTTTATTTTCATTTCTTCACCTCAATATCTATTACGTCTAATGAGATTAGAAGATTCAAGATTTGATGCTGAGACGGGGCATATCTTACGTGGACTGTCTTATCACCGGCAGCTGAAAAAAAGGAGCTTATGAAATGGCCATCTCACAGAAGGTAATTCAACTGATCGATCAGAAGCTTGCACCGTTGATCCGGACCGGCTGCCGCATCCATCAGATCATTATAGTATTTGCTGCAGCTAAGGAATTAGTGAAATAAGGATCGGTCCAGACGGGTTACGACATTCTGCGAGTAGAACCTAGTAATTTTGTTCCGCGTGGCAAGTCATATCTTATCGAAGATCAATATCGGGGATTCACACGGGTAAGGTAGTTCAAACAATGGAGCAATGCTCTACGCGCTTTGGAGGAATATACTGAGACTTTTCGGTAGTACCGACAGATCGGTTTCAATCGGCGAGAGGCAGCAGTCATGCAGGCATATGTTTATAGAGAGCATCACTCTACTAGTGCAACCAATCAGTAAGCAAACGGAGAATATCGTTATACATAATGTGGATAGAGAAAGTTCAATTTTATAGCAGGAAGAAGACAATTGCTCTTGCAGACATGGAATAATTAGGGGAAAGGAGTAACTGTAGAGGGTTAATCAGACGAGAGTGCAAACAAATCGTTCGCTTTCTTTTTATCGTCCCTATGAAGCTTTATAGATAGTGACACAGTAAAACATAGACATCGTTAGGTTAGAAATAATTCGGGAAGCAGTTGATCGAACGATTCCATGTACTTCAGGCACCAAACTTTTGGCGAGTGTAAGTAGTTGTAAATAACGTTTTTTATTGCTGCTGAATATTATTTGGTCGTACTCCTTACAGATTTCGACCAAAACGCATTCTGGTATTGGAAACTTGCTAAACAGTTCCAATCCACGCACTCCATAAAGTGCAACTTAGATTACTTGTACCATCATTCTTTACCTGTAATGTTACTGCTTCTGCTGGTTCCACTTACCTGAGGTCCCCGCATATAACCCCAAACATTTAAAATTGATCTGGCTTGTAATACTCGCACCCAAGCTTCTTAAAATCACCGTCCCATGTTACGACTGGCATGTTAATTGTTTTTGACTTTGCGCTAAGATAACAGTCCACAATGTCAACGTTACCCTTTTCCACAAACAGCCTTAACGCATCTTTCATGTAAACTTCCTCAAAGATAATGTTATCAATTTGCGATAGATTAAGCAGGGCATTTCCTACATCAACATTAGGATGCTTGTAATGTGATTTCAGTACCCAACATGTTTCGATAATTACTGGTGATGAAACCATCATCTGAATATCTCCGCTATCTAGCATTTCAGAAACTTTTTCAATCTGCTCCTTATCGTCTTGAGTGAACAATCTTACTAATATGTTTGTATCAGCCAAAAAATCCATTGCTATTCCCCTTTTTTGTAACTGACTCCCACCATGTCTATCACTGACTTCCTAGCTTCCTGAAGATCATGTTCTTGACCCGTCTTTAAGATCCCTACAAGATCAGTTAACTTTTTCTGTTTCCTAACTTCTAATTTTGCTTCCCCATTTTGGATAATCACAATGATTTTGTCGCCTGTAGCTATACCCAGTTGTTTCCTTACCTCAACTGGAATTGTAACCTGTCCTTTTGAAGTTACCTTACCTGATTCATACACACTCATACACTACTACCTCCTACTTTATTACCTATGTTATAATGTATTACTTTAATATTCAAGTATTACTTTTCATATCAGGTAATATACATTCCAAGTAAAGTTATTTGAAATTGCATTTCTAATGCTTAGTGATTTCAGCGTCAGCATGTAAGCCCAGAGCTGTTTTACATGTTCATGTGTCCTATAACTTTCTCACTCACAAGTAGGTATTCACCGTTCCAATGTACTTCTTCAATGTGAGTTATTTCCTATTATACTGGTCATTATGGACAATATTTCAATCCACACACTCCATACGGAGTGCGACGGTGCTCAGAAGACTCGTGAGTACTACAGCGAGATTTCAATCCACGCACCCCATACAGAATGCGACTATTCGTAGACGCGACAATTTAGCACCATCACGATTTCAACCCACGTAATCCATACGGAGTGCGACCCGTTTAGCGTCTTGAGTGGCGGCGTCATGTACTGATTTCAATCCACGCACTCCATACAGAGTGCGACGAGTGCAACCGTTGAATCTGTGGCTTCTTTTACTATATTTCAATCCACGCACTCCATACAGAGTGCGACATCTTCGTACTGTTTATCGTGATGATTGTCGTGCTATTTCAATCCACGCACTCCATACAGAGTGCGACTGGAATTCATGAGCGATTACGCTGCACCGTTTTCCATTTCAATCCACGCACTCCAATACAGAGTGCGACGTAACTGATCCCAAAAGGGCAAGTATTGCTTTACTATTTCAATCCACGCACTCCATACAGAGTGCGACACATGCCTACTATGCTTGATCAGATCATGTTCAGGGATTTTTCAATCCACGCACTCCATACAGAGTGCGACCCATAGCTTCAGCATTCATTGCCCGTCACTTCGGAATTTCAATCCACGCACTCCATACAGAGTGCGACCTGAATACTATTCATTCTTGCTCCCCTTTTTATATTTCAATCCACGCACTCCATACAGAGTGCGACTACCTTCATTCAATGCAAAGTACTTTCCTTTTTGTATTTCAATCCACGCACTCCATACAGAGTGCGACTCTGGTACGGTCTCCGGCTTGCGGTCTTTACGAGAATTTCAATCCACGCACTCCATACAGAGTGCGACGTTATTATCGTATCCGGGTTCATGCTGATCAGAGTATTTCAATCCACGCACTCCATACAGAGTGCGACCTGTAAGCAATATCACAGTGCAACAACACCCAAGAATTTCAATCCACGCACTCCATACAGAGTGCGACTCACATTCGAATATCTACCACCGGGACGCGAACCGATTTCAATCCACGCACTCCATACAGAGTGCGACGGTATCGGTATCCTTATCGGTATCTATCTTGTACTATTTCAATCCACGCACTCCATACAGAGTGCGACTACTACTGTGACACCGATTCATTATTTACCAATATTTCAATCCACGCACTCCATACAGAGTGCGACGAGGCTACGCTGCAGCTTTACGCAATCCTCCGGGAATTTCAATCCACGCACTCCATACAGAGTGCGACCTATTAACAGCGCCGGCTTAACGGATCGCCAGACGATTTCAATCCACGCACTCCATACAGAGTGCGACAGCGAAAAGTGACGTAAAAACTAGTTTTCAAGGATAGCTATTAACGTATTTTCGATATTTCTACTACTTTAAAACTCTTATGACATAAAATCATTGCCAAAAGGTCACAAAAAAGACCTTTTCGACATATTTCGTGGTGCGAATCCCCCAGGGAAACCATGTGAGCTTGGCATTCGCACCTGCTAGAGTATTAATAGATCATCGATATCATAAGAATCTTTGGCTCCAACCCGTTGGACTTTACTTTTGTACTTATCACCTAAGTTATAGAATCGAAGACTATCTGAATCCTTATCAATCAATTCTTCCAGTTCAAATCTTAATC
Source organism: Paenibacillus sp. 37 (assembly GCF_008386395.1). Lineage (NCBI taxonomy): Bacteria > Bacillati > Bacillota > Bacilli > Caryophanales > Paenibacillaceae > Paenibacillus > Paenibacillus sp. 37. Next base: position 185,341 of record NZ_CP043762.1, read on the forward strand.
GTCTAAACTGGGTAACGTCCATATACATTCAAATACGGAATTCTGTACACGTTGTCCGTGATCTACACACTTCTTTGCCACTTTAGATAGCCGTCTTCTGCCCTCACTATCTATCGTGTTTACATCGTACTTAATCAAAATAAGCAATCATTGCACCTACTTCCACATACTCATCGATGTCCCCCGCGTATATATCTGGCAAATAATAATGGCTGAATAGGAGCAGCTAATTACGGAAGTTGTTTTTAGCCACTTAAAATCCCGGGAAGCCCCAATAGATAAAGGAAGGCCTACCCCATTACCATTTATTTCCTTATTCCTTATTCCACATATATCGATTGACTATCATTTTGTATTCTTTAAAGGACATAAATGCAGCAGTATTTTTATCAAAAGTGTTCATTAATCTATTCGCTGTTTACGGAACCATCTAATGACTTCAAGTTATGTCTGCAAGCGATTAAATAATTTGTTTATCCTTGGTTTATAAAATAAGCCACTTAGAGTGAGGTTATGTTCATTGTGGAATTTCTTTGGTATTGCATGTCCTTCCATTTTAACATATCACTAGTAGAGGTGGCATACGAGTACTCAAGTATCCATACATAAAAGCCCACATATAAAATAAAAAAGCGCCGAAGGCGCATAATAAATGAGTGAAGTCACGAGTTTTATAGTCATTTAGAGAGATTACGTAGAGAAAGTTACTTCCTCGCCTTTGAAAGACTTACTACTAAGCTAATGATAATTGCGCTGAATAAATTTAACATATGATCGATTTCATCCCACGATTTATGTCGTATTAACATATTGAATCCAATAAATACTAAGCTGCAGAGTATGAAGAATCCTAAGAAGTTTTGAAGGAAAATTTTTAAATTCATTTTAATCCGCCACATACCCGTTCAAAAATTTTGTTGCGGTTGTACGATTTAATTCATTCGTACGGGATGAATCACTATAAAAAATAGTATCCCATTTAGATCCGACAATGACAGTTGTAGCGACCAAGGATTTTTTTTCTGCATACCGCCGTTTATAATATACAAGTGGATATTGATCTTGAACAATGGTAAGAGCCATAGTACCTATAACTGATGTCGCCACTGCAGCAGAAGGATTTGCAGCGGTTGCTAACCCAATAAGTAATGCTGTCACGGCAGTGACAGTATATCTTTCTATTTTGCTGCTACCATTCGTCCAGGAACCATAGTACCAGGCAGATACTGCACCTCCCATATAGCTATCAAAAGGGGTTATCAAATCGCCTCTATCAGGACGCACAGGAATATTTGGGATAGTTGAGAGATCGGTTGTATCGACACCAAAATTTTGTGTTTCTGTTTCAATTACTCCATTCTCATTAGTAGTAACTTGGAAAAGAGAATTTTGGGTATCGATAATAGCAGTTTGAATTGCATGCTCAACAAATTCCCCTTCAGCGTTCTTCACATATATTGTACTATTAACCTCAGTAAAATCCTTATTAGCTCTTTCTTCAACTTTATACGTATCTCCATTACTTTCGTACGTATATACAAGATATGCGTCTCCCGGCTTTCCTTCTAAGAAAATAAAGTCTTGTTTTTCTTGTGAAAGTTGACTTACGCTAGCTTCTAATGCATTTGGAGCTGCAAGCATCACCGTAGGAACAACAACTTCAAGGCACAGTGCGATGGATAATGCAGCTGTAATTAATTTTTTCACAGATAGAATCTCCCTTCGACTTTCAAGTGTTTAGTTGAGAAACACTCCCTAAATGACTATATTTTCTATTTTATAACATTAAATATGCATAATTGTATTCATTGCGTAAACTTAATGTTAATTATAGATTTTAATTCCAATCGATAATTACGATAAAAAACGGCCAGATAATTGCCTACCATTTTTCGTGTAATTTGAAAGCTTAGGACTCTATTCCAACTCTTCCGCTGCCTCATACTCGATTTTTTGTCCTTGTTCATCCAAAATCATTCTCAGTGATTTGCCAGTATGGATATGTTCCCAATGGATCGGTGATGGATCCTGGTCCCTAAACAAGCGATTAGCTGGTGTAGCTTAATGAATTAGCGCAAATAACGATTAGATATTCGCCTATTCTTAATAGGAGTATGTTGTTATCCAATACGGTTCAATGGTTATTGACGAGATTGTTTTATCCATTTCAAATGGGATTACTGTTTCAGTGGGATTACTTCCGAGCGTTGGATCTGCTCTCTTGTCCATAATCCAGGCTTTACCCTGTTGGTCGCTCAATAGAGACTCACTACCCACACTTAGATATTTATCTAATCGGAAATGCGTACATGTTATTTTCTATTTCGGAAACGGGTACAAGTTTTTGTTCTCAACCGCAAGTTACAGTACAATATTACGCTGCTTTAATACCTATCCGCTGGTATTAAACCTCTCACCGTTTCATTTGTTCTATAACCAAGTGAACAATTTATTATGCAATTTATGTGTTTTTAGTGTATTCCTTAAATGTGTTTAGATATATATTTAATTGGAAATTAGACTATGTTCTTGTCCATTCCGGTAATCGGTACAAGTTCTTTTACCTCGACATCTTTTTTCTTCCACTTTTTTGTTTGAACCTTCCACACAGCATGAATTAGAGCAATTGAACAACACCTGTATGCTTAGAAGAATTAACCTCGTAAGGCATACTATATGCGCTTAACTAGGTTCCTATATATGAGGAGTATTGAGAGAAAGACAATGAATCACCACCATTAGTAACGGGCTTAGCAATCATCATTCAGAGAGCATCTAAACTAATCTAAAATATTTTTTTTACTTTGATCAAATTGCTTTAACATTTTTCTCTTCTTGCTCGGTTCTCTCTAAAGATTTGCTCTTGATCATTATGAGGCACCTTCTGAGGTTTCTTCAGAAACGGTAAAATTTTATTTGTTTTTATTATGTACTCGCCTCCACATATCGAGTTTCAAGTAACATCATTTCTTTTCTATCCTGCTTTTAAACCTAAAAAATTGAAATAAAAAACTCGGTATAATCACCGAGTTTCTTTAGAGTTACCTTTTTTAAAATGTGTACTCACTAACGTGAAATCATCAATCATTTTGTTCGTTCTTCTTATATGTTGAAATATTTTGACCATATTTTCTCTTTTTTTTCGGTTTGAGGTAAGTATCTCACGCTGTGAATGTAATTCAACCTTCTGTGGTTTTATGGATTCTGTCATGGAGTGTTACCTCCTTTTTTAGAAGTTCTTTTCGAAGAATTAAACAGAAAACCATGAAATATATACTTCTCTTACTTCGATAATATCACTTCGAAGCATCAGTAACAACGCTCTATCATTTGATTTATCAATGTGAAAGTTCCATATCTACTGAACCTCATTCAACATTTTCATGTTCTATTCTTTTACTATAACAATGTTTAAATCACCTAATTTACTTCTTAAGCTTGTATTATATAATCTCTATAATAAAAAGAATAAAGGCCTCCAAAAGGAGGCCTTTCAAGCACAATTACCATAAGGTAACGGCGTTTTTGTATAAACATCAGATAATCGCCACAACCAACACCGTTGGCGGGGAATATAGCAACACCTCTTGCAAGAAAAGTTATATCAAGGTATTCTGTTCCTGTCAAGGGAGTGTTAAATAAAATTAGTTATTCTTCGGTTAACCCTGCCGCCGCTTGACTCATTGTTACTAAGATTCTTTTCTTCGACTGGAGTATCGATGCATCTCATTCAGATATAAATCCGAAAGAAGTAGGCTAATCTCATTTGCCAATTTACAGACCCTCATCGCTACATATGTGTTTATATTTCCTCCGTAACACTTCGTCAACAACTGAATTCTTTTCGTAATACCCCGAATGATTGCGGTAAAAACACAATCATCTGTATCAGCGCCCAACCTCGACGTATCTGAACAGGAGTCACCAATGCACGGCGCACCATGAAGCTTGTTCTTGCAGCGGACGGACGGAAAGAATTATTTTCAGGTATAGCTCTGTTCATCTCAAAGTACCCCTGTTTCCAAATGGGTCCATACTGATCTGCATGAAAAATGTCTGTTAGTTCGAACGCCTTACGTTAGGCTCCGATACCACCTGTCTGTGCCTGGGTCAACGAAGCCGCAATATTCTTGGCGTAACGAACCGCATCTCCGATCAAGATGAGCTTGAAGCATAATGCATCACCTTTATCATAAAATGCCTTGGCCGAGGTGGTTCAATGATATAAGGGTTGACGATATCCTGTGCAGCCCACCCCATGAAGCGTAGAGCAGGGAAATGCGGGCAAACGTGTCGTTTCCTTACGTTTAAGTCGAATAAGTAACGGGAGGTATTCTAGCGAAAAAAAAGGTGTTTGTCTATTTATACGATACCGATATAGATCAAAGATCACAAAACTAACGGCAAGCCATTCGGAATTAACCCGAGTCGCTACATATGGAGTGCATCAAAAATTTTACTAGAGATAATATCAATGTACAGTTTTAATCCTTGCACTCCATACAGAGTGCGATATCGTAACTCAATACTCGGCATTAACCAGGACGAATTTCGATCCACGCACCTCATACGGAGTGCGACGCATACCATCAGATAAGAAACACAAACTTTGATATTTTCAATCCACACACCCCATACGGAGTGCGACGTCAACGGTGGAAAGAGCTACATGCTGAAGGAGGAATTTCAATCCACGCACTTCATACAGAGTGCGACACGCTACTATCGGAAAGAACTGCATAAAGCCAAGAATTTCAATTCATGCTCCATATAGATTGCAACTTTGTAAGGCAGCTCCATTGGCTATACTGGACTTAATTTCAATCCACGCACTCATACAGAGTGCGACAAGGTGCCCATTACATATGCGAACATTTAAGACTAGTTTCAATTCACGTATTCCATACGGAGTGCGACGGCGAACCTCTCCGCATTAGTTAACTGTTGCGATATTTCAATCCACGCACTCCATACGGAGTGCGACCGGTTTTCCTTACCCTTCTCTCCACTGATCAGTTATTTCAATCCACGCACTCCATACGGAGTGCGACACCCTTGAGCAGATCGAGGATGCGTATCTGGAGAAATTTCAATCCACGCACTCCATACGGAGTGCGACTTGATAATTCCAGGATTCCCCCACGGCAATGCAGCGGGATTTCAATCCACGCACTCCATACGGAGTGCGACTCATCAATGCTTCGCTTGTAATCATAATCGGTAAATTTCAATCCACGCACTCCATACGGAGTGCGACTGTCGTCACTCAGAACCAGGAGACAACCGTTTCCGTATTTCAATCCACGCACTCCATACGGAGTGCGACTACACCCCAATCCTTGGTCTGCAAAATGATTGATTATTTCAATCCACGCACTCCATACGGAGTGCGACGGTTAAGTCGGTTACGGTTATAATCCGACATTTGGTATTTCAATCCACGCACTCCATACGGAGTGCGACAGCGGAAATACACGTATTAAGTTATGTTAAGAATCCCTTAATACGTATTTCCGATACTTATTCCACATATTAGCTCCACTATATCCCACAACAGCATATTAACTCAATATCCTTGTTGCCAAAAGGTCATAAAACTGAAGATTTCGACAAATTTCGAGGTGCGAATCTCGCTGGGAATTCATGTGCGCTTTGGGTTCGCACCTGTTTCAGCTGACTTCATGGCCTTTCGCAATTCATTACTACCAATGGATCAAGGATGAACTATCCTCTCCCCCGTCCTACAAGTTTCTCATTTTCGTTTCTTGAGAAGATCCAATACTTTTTTATTTTGGTCTAATATTTTTTTAATTCCCCAGTTGGGCACTGTGGTGTTAGGTTTATGATTACCTGCAGGTTTTATAAGTGTTTTTTCTCTCACAATAATCCAGCTCCCCTATCATTTTGTTAACAAGGGTTGGCCTTATTGTAGACTTTTAAACTATCAGAAGAAGAAATAAAAAAAGATGCTCTATGATATTTCATAGAGCATCTTGGAGCACATAAACAGTAATTATCTATTTTTAAGGATATTCAGCACGTTATCGTTTGCTTTCAAAATTTTCTCTAGGCCCATATTCTTTTCAATCGTGGTCTTAGGTCGACGAACAACAACCTTATCCGGGGTTGCATCAACTTTTTTAGACTGTTTAAAAAGTGTCATAACTATCACCTCATATACTTAATATACCACACTACCTATCTATGAACCAATCAAATATCTGGACTAGATTAACAATATTATTAGATCAATCCCATTCAATATGGCTCCAGATTCCGCTGCTTGGATAGTGATAATGAAACTATTGGTAGATCCGAAGAAAGGTACACAAATTGTATTTCCTTCCTCTACCACGTAAACTGCTGCTTCTGCTAATTCTTTACTCATTTCCTCTTTGTTCTCTTCAGGGATCAGGATACTGTTGCTTCTTTCAATCTGAGAGAGAGAATTCCTTATTTTAGTCATTCGTATTTCTATGTCGCTGTCGAATTGAATCAATGTAGTAGAGATCTGTAAGCCGAAGGTATCCGTGTAATATCGAAGATACTCTTTTAACATAGACGAGTACAAATCCTACTCTGGCAACTGATCCTTCTGCTCATCTGTGAGCTCGGTTAGATGATGTTGTGAGTACTGAACAACTGCAGTAAACTGAGCTGTTTTCTGAAAACTAGAGAGAATGATCAGTTCATTATCCCGTATTGTGTTTTCAATAATTTGATCATTTTTTTTGAATTCAGTATTTCCGATCTTTTGAATACTTGGCGTTTCTAAAATAGCCAGGTCAATAAAGATAGCTATACTGGCGAATTGTACGGCTTGCACCCAATCATATAATAGAATGTGACCGGCTAAAATCATCCCAAAATAAATAAGTGCCATAATGGCATAGGACGTTTTACGGATGTTCAACAAATTGCTTTCATACCAACCACGATTGTACCAGTGTATTGCCGTTGCGAGTCCTGCTATGGCCATAAAATAGCCATCCATCCGAAATAAAACATGTAGTTTCTCCAAACACTGTAGACTTCAGAATGGTATACAACATATAAACTCTATTGAATTCATAAATCATATTTAAATACAACATACCATTCTCCTGTTACTTATTGGTCGGACACTATAGTTTGCTGAAACGTTTCATCACGAACAATTTCATGACCAGACCAATTATAAGCTTTTATTTTACCTGGACCTAAGCCTATTAAGAGATTGACAGAAGAACAAATGAAATCAACCAAAGCAAAACGCAGACGAGAGGATTTATTGCTTAAATGCCTACTGCTGGTCAATACAACTCCAAATTTATGGATAAGTTTGGCTGTTGTTTCAAGCAGACTTGATTATTGTTTTAATCTTGGTCTGTATAGACACAGCATCGCTATTGGCAATACTGCTACTGGCGACCACTCAATTTAATATCTCATTTGAAAAGACCAAGTGTTTAAGCATCTGGTCTTTTTTTGATTTCTTTAAAAAAGTGTCGATACTTGCTACCCCGCTCTCAAATATATTCATAGTAAATACCTTACAAGCCTTACATTAAAGGAGATAGTACAGTTAAAAATATATCTACTGAATCAGCTTTTAGCGAAGAATACTTTGGATTGGAAGAAAACACCTTCTTTTAGCAATTATAATTACTGGCAAGAACTGAACGACCGTATCCTTGTTCTGAATAATTCTGTAGATGAATTTATCGTTGAGGAATAATGCTCCCCATCCTCAAATGGAACAAAGCGGACGAAGGCAATCTTGTTGAAGACCAAAAGCCAAGCTCTCCGAGCGAAGACCTGTTCGTTAGTCTTGTTCTGGGGGAACCATCAATAAATCAGAAACACCAGTTCACTGATGCTTTGACAATTACCATAAAGCACAGGTTCTGTAATACTTGTCCCCGTCCACCAACGTTCCAAGCAGAATCAGACGCCCAATTGTTGCAGAAGATTAGGCGACTAATCATCGGTGGTTTATTTCAATCCACACACCCCATACGGAGTGCGACTGCGACACCAACACCTTCAATCCCAGCAAGCAGCAATTTCAATCCACGCACTCCATACAGAGTGCGACGAGCTTAAAAACCCGGATGAATACAACGAAGCCTGATTTCAATCCACGCACTCCATACAAAGTGCGACTTGACGACTATGACCTGATGGACCTTGATCCAGAAATTTCAATCCACACACTCCATAAGGAGTGCGACGTTATGACAACCTGAAGTCCAAACGGGCCAACATCACATTTCAATCCATGCACTTCATACAAACTGCGACCGCTTCAGCTTCTCTTGCATCTGATGTGCGCGGTATTTCAATCCACGCACTCCATACGGAATGCGACAGTGTGCTCCAAAAGATAAGGCAAACTTTAACGTATTTCAATCCACGCACTCCATACGGAGTGCGACGCCAGCATCGCGCAGGCACTCGGGATCTCTTCAAAATTTCAATCCACGCACTCCATACGGAGTGCGACTTCAATGTCGTCAAGAGCGTGTTCACCGGTGCTTGATTTCAATCCACGCACTCCATACGGAGTGCGACATCTTTAAGTTCTTCAAACGTCATACCTTTATCAATTTCAATCCACGCACTCCATACGGAGTGCGACCCTCGAACTGGAATGAAACCGCGCTGCGGGTCACGATTTCAATCCACGCACTCCATACGGAGTGCGACGAGGTTACGGACTCCTTCGAATACCTGGCGGGAATTTCAATCCACGCACTCCATACGGAGTGCGACTGCCTCGACGATAAACACGCGTTTAATCTGGCGGATTTCAATCCACGCACTCCATACGGAGTGCGACCAGTGTCTCTTGCCGCGCTTCTGTAGCTTTGGCTTATTTCAATCCACGCACTCCATACGGAGTGCGACAAATGATTTGGACGGATATAGGGTGTACCTGGACGATTTCAATCCACGCACTCCATACGGAGTGCGACTCAGGCTCTTGCCCTCCTGTATAATCTCATCAGCAATTTCAATCCACGCACTCCATACGGAGTGCGACAAGGTAGTGGGCAAGTATTACCCGGACTCGTAACGAATTTCAATCCACGCACTCCATACGGAGTGCGACGCAGAGGAAAGAGAAGCACACTATGCTGTATTAATTTCAATCCACGCACTCCATACGGAGTGCGACAATCGCACCGCAAGTTCATCGTAAGGTTCAGATCAATTTCAATCCACGCACTCCATACGGAGTGCGACCATACATATTGAAACAGCATTGTTTAATTGTTAAATTTCAATCCACGCACTCCATACGGAGTGCGACAGCGGAAATACACGTATCAAGTTATGTTTAAAATACCTTAATACGTATTTCCGATACTTTTTCCACATAATAGCTCCACTATATCCCACAACAGTATATAAACTCAATATTCTTGTTACCAAAAGGTCACAAAATTGAAGATTTCGACAAATTTCGAGGTGCGAATCTCCCAGGGAAATCATGTGAGCTTGGCATTCGCACCTCTACCTGGCGATTATCCAAGTAGCTTATAACATAGCTTCCCTCGAGCCAAACAATAGAAAGCATACTTCCTTTCCGCATACTATTTCATACCTTGGAACCCATCACGTGAATCCTTCGCAAACTGGATTCAAGCTGATTTAACTTTACACTACGCATCTTTACGATGTTGAACGAATTCCAAGTGCTTCCTTTTTATGTCCTCAGACACCTCTGTTTGTGGCAGCAGAGATTCATAAACGACTGTCGTACTTTCCTCATTTAAAACATCAGGAAGGATGTGAAATAAACCCTGTAATTGGCTTGTTAGATTCATATGTTTCGTAATAACAATGCCTTTTGATTTTACTTTGATCAAATCGATATTTGAATCATTATTAAATACGATAATGGAATGGAACGGTATGTCTTTATAGCGTTCACCCAAAAAAAGCTTAATAGCTCGAATATGCCCCGCATTCTGCATAATTGGATTGTAAAATTCATTTCGATCCTCAATAAACGCTTGATTCCATATGCGTTCATCTTCATTCCCAACAATTACTCCCCGATAGTTCTTGGATTCAATTACATAGATTCCAGTACTATGGATGGCAACTAAGTCCACTTCAGTGTATTGTCCACTGCTTGTTGGTACATAAAGAGATGAAAGACATTTGATATGGGGGTGACTTTTTCGGAGAGCATCAAGTACAATCGCTTCTCCTTGCTGCCCCTTATCTAAAAAGACTACTGGCGTATCTACAAATGAGCTACTTTGCTCGCCTTCCCATCCCTCGTCATTTTCTACACCCCGGTCTATGCTTCTTTTCTGTTCTTCATGGGTAAGCGAGCGATTCATGGGGGTGCGGCTTGAGAATATCCCACTAAGTAAGCCTATTAAAGCTACAATTCCAAACAAAATCCCGACAACAAGTCCAAGGTGATCAAAAATCCACGTCACAATGGTTGCAGTTCTTGTTAGTAAATACACCTATCTATCACCCTCATTTAGAAACTTAGTTTGACCTATTCATAGAATGGTTCTGTACATCTAATTAAACTTACTTCCTACATGAGTCAAGTTATAGGGACCACATCTCGCTATATGAATTTGTTAGCTCTACGATCAGGAAGTATTCGCTTCATCGTTTTGTATGTGCAGTACACATCACATACACAATAGGGATATTTATTAAATAAATCGTGAATTCAATCATTCATTATGTTCCTAGGCCCGATTTAAACAGTTGTTATAATCAATCATCTCCTTCTTTTCATGCTCTACTCTATTATGCAAATCACTTCACGATAAAATTTAATTAGAGAATTTAGTTTTTGTTCATTAATATTGGTTTAAGATATTTATCCGATAATTCCGCTAGCATGCCTAACGCATTCTCTTGTGAAATAAATCCTAGTCCTGCAGATGGGAAGGGTATTAAGAAAATGTATAAGACCCTATTATCTAATGAAATTTCTGCCTTAAAGGCTTTTTGTAATTGCCCCTTACTGTTCCTCATATCACAAGAGAATGGGATGGATGAGAATAGATTTTTTCCAAACATTAATTCAAGAGCATCCTTCTTAAAGCCAGCAGCTCCGCCAATTCCAAGGAGAATTTGTGCCCTAGATTTTGTTAGAGCATTTTTGATCATTCTAGCTCTGAGATTCGTATCTTCTTTGAAGTCACTAAAACTCGATGTGGAGTATTTTTGGGGCTTGAATCTACCTTTTGATTTATTGAACGCTGCTAAATAAGGGTTGTCTTGATTTGGTTTATCTTCAGGAGATAGAGCTACTGCTCCATACTCATTTGGATACCATTTTCTCTCTGTTGATCTGGGAAGCGGTCTCCAGTCAATTAAAGCGGTTTGAATTCCCTCCGTATTTGGCTTGTAGAGCTTCTCGCCAATGTATTCCTTGATTACACCAAATGCAGCGGTATTAGTAGCACTTTGAAACCAGTAGTATGTGCTTCATTCATGTGCTAGGCAAAGCCTTGCAATAGCTCCATTAAAAACGCCTTTAGTAAAATCGTTAGGTTGTTTTTTTTCAATACTTGCTGAATCTGGATAATAAAATCCCTCTCGCCAGTTGTTTGCCTCAATACAATAATTCCTTATATCCGAAGATTCATCAGTTGTAATCAATCGCGTCCTGGCTTTAACGTTTTCTGTTACAGTATAACCACCCGTGCCCTCTTCATTTCCGAAAACTAAAATATCTGCATTAAGAATATCACCACAACCTATGTAGGAAAGTAATATATCGTATTCTGCCTTACTTAACCTCCAGTCCTCCACCCTGATTCCACCCTTTTGAAAGATATAATCTAAACTTGAATCCGATAAACTTGTCTCATCCAGCACGCTAGAACTTCCAATTTTAATTACTAGTCTCTGATGCTGATATTCTACGTGTCGTTAGATTTCAAGTTTATTCATCTTCTAATTCTTCTTGGCTTATTTTTCAATTTTTCTTGTTCTCTTTTGTCCTGCATTCCATAGAGACGAACAGCTTTTCTGATATGTTTCTCCATTAAATCTAGCTGAACATAGATATCTTTTAGTCCTCTCTCTTTAATCATGAAATTCCCTTTATACATGTTCATATCTAGTACATATGATCTTGAATAATTATTTGAATCTATATCTTGATAATCAATTTGAATATCAAAAATAGGGAAGTTTTTATTTTCATCCATGATTTCTATAAAACTACCTGCCAAAGCGTTAACGGTTTGACCTGGAGCTAAAAATGCAACGCCTTCATTAAGCATATATGCATTTATTAAATCTTTAGGAACTTCTTCCCCATTTCTTGGTTTCAAATGTATCTTAATATTCTTGGCCGCATTGTCACTCTTATTGGTCAACAAAAATGAAACCAGCTGAAGATCGTTTGAGTGAAAATAACCGATAACATTGGGCGTGTTATTTTCTTGACGAATTCTTTCGTTTTGCTTTAATGATTCAGCACTGTACCGTTGAGAGTTTCTAGCAAACCATACGTTGAGAGCGGTCAATAGGATAGTGAGTGTAATATTAAATACGCCAATGATGTTGATATTCTCTGAAGCCCATTGGTTAAAATTCATTCCTTGGCACTCCTTATGATTTATACATGTAGACGTTCATCACATTGTTTTGATGTGATTCTTAACAATAGTTTGTAAGAGAGTCTTCAGGTAATAACTCGCTTCCTTATCAAGCGGAACTTCATAATAACTTTGCTCCAATTTCAGAGCATTTTCCTCGTTTAAACTTGTGATTTTTTTGAACTCATCCAGTGAAAGCTCACCATGCTTCAATCCAAGCATATATGCTCTATCCGTTCCTTCATATGTAATCGCACCTTTAAAATCCTTAAACTCAGACTTATGAAAACGGATTAAGAAGAGTAGAAAGTGTAAGGACATCATCGCCTTTTTCGTGTTATATCCATATTGAGCGATCATGCTTTTCTGTGTTTCAGAGTTTGGTTTGGTAAGATCCCTCATCTGTCCTCTATACATGCCAAAACAACTATTGAACAGACTCTTTAAGTTAATTGTTGAAATCCTATCTCTGTAATTAAGAAGTTGCTCGATCTCAGCATATCCAAAGGTATCTACTTCTACGGAATATAGAAGTTCGAGGAAGGTGAGATTTGAATTGGTCAGTAGTTTTTCTAACTTTCTAACATCATGAATTTCGATATCTTCTGTCGTTGAAGTTTGAAAGTTCTTATATAGAGATCCTGTATACAAATCATTGAAGTTCGGTAACACAAAGTATTTGACATCCCTATCTGATGCTTCATCATTTAAGTTGCAAGTTAATGCTTCCCGAAACGGTTCTCAATACGGCTTCCCGATGATGTATCTTCACTATTCCTCACCCCTTCCTAAAGAAAGCCTTGTTTGATGTATCTTTCTTTCTCTTCTCGAATGCGATCCACGAGTAATACGATACCCAGAATAGTAACGGGAATATAGCAACTGCCATATATCGTTTATCATAAGGGAGCGTAAAAATAGCAACAATGGAGATCGGTAAAATAATGGCTAGTAGAATTACATATTTGCCCCAATGTGTTTTTAATATCTCCACCCCCTCCTTAGTCGATTGAAATCAAATTCATATGTACTTCGTTTGCCCACCTTCACTCAACATTCCTTCGTCCCAATCAAAACGGGTTGTAACGGGCTGTTGCGATACTCCCCAATGTCTGGAACTAATCTGCAAGCAAATCCTGATTCAGATAGCTTTTAGTGCGTGATATAGATACTTGGAATATCATTTTCTTACTACAGTTCACGTTCACATACTCATTTTCTCCATCGTTCTCAACACCAATCTTAACTCACGTTCATTCAATACGAACTCATCGTACACTCCTTATCACAAGCTCACACTTCATCATTAGCAGATAAAGCTGGAATATGCGCCAAAGTTCTTCCATCTGTCAGTTTTTCAATTCTATCTTTATGTACATTACGAAATATATCTGAATGGAGAAAACGCTCCGTTGAGCCAATGACACTATTGCCATCCAAGTACATTTGGTACTCTATACTTGAATGAAAGTAGATAGATACTTCGCCGTTTTCATCTGCAAGTTTATCAATATCGTATCTAGGGTTTAGCTTTAATCCTTCTTCTCTTTCTTTTTCCAATCTCTTAAAAAGTTCTGTTATAGTTTCCATTCACCCAAACCTCCTATTAAATAGATTCGATTAAATCAACCACACCGAATCCTATCATTATAAATCAAGTAAAGACAATCTCAAATGAATCCTATTCCCCCAACGGGTTCTTATATAGTCTACCATTTCTCAACATGCTATGGGTATACATGGGAATCACTTGTTTTTCCTTTCAACGTACATTGTACGTGCATACTCCGTTATATGGCACTTTATCAAAATAATTTTATACAAAGAAAATACAGAGATCGTACTATTTACTCGTAAAGGCGTCTTGAAATAGTATGCCTAATTTAAGTACTGTAACTTTTTTTGCCTGTCCTGCTGCTTATACGACTACCTTCATTTCATCTTTAAACCTACGTCACTAACCGCCCTCATCAGTCTTATCCATAGGCTATAGATAATCTCCAGGCATTCCACTCTTCAAAGTATCGCCGTCCCCATTGCTCACCATTTCATTAGAGGGACGATAAACCGTACGATTATCGTTAATTCATTAATCCCCCTCGTATTAAGCTCTCCTGTATGTGGTATAATCAAGGGGCGAAGGGGTCCAAATCTTCGCCCTGGCTCGTTTGTTTTCCTAGACAAACGGGCTTTATTTTTTTCGTTGATGTTGTCGAGTATATTCATTCAGTATGTTGTCCAACTTCTGCGATTTCTCCACTACCTCCACTGCTGTTAAACCCATCCGCTGCGCTAAATCAATAAGCTCTTTTCGCAACACTTCAATTTGAATACGTAACGCCTCCGTACCCATGTTGAGTTTTCCTCCTTTATACATCCTTTAATTAGAACAGACTTTTTTACCCTAAACCTCATTCGGCACCGTTTGCCTGTCTAGCCCTAGCGGCGATGAGCGGAATCTTTTAAGGTTGATGAGCAGTTATCTTACTAGCTGACCTGCCTTACCTTATGAAGTTTTCAAAGAAACAAATTATTCGTATACCGTAGCCGTCGCAGATTTAAGATCATATAGGTTCTCGCAGGGCAAGGCTGCCCGAAGGGACGACAAAATTAGGTGGAATGATTTTCTCAACATAATTTTGTCGCCTTGCCCGGAGAGGTTCTATATGATCCCATGCGGTTAGATGGCTACGGAATACGAATAATCTCTTTGAAAAACGGAATAGGGTAAGGCTCCACGCAAGGTATGCGAACGTGACTTTTTTCTTCTTCGAATATGCAACAAAGGTTTTGAGTCAAAGGTCTACTCAGGCGGTTTTGGAACGATGAAGGAATGAAGCGAGCGTAATGGAGTCATGGTTCCTTATTTGCTTCGTAGTACATGGTGGGTATTGTGAAGTGGAGTGAAACAGAGCGAAGTCTTGCCCATGATGTATGAGCATTGCCCCAAGTCTTTAGCTTCCTTGCTAGTCCCGTTAAGAATTCCAATGGAACCCGGACGACTTATCTGGGGTCGCTTGGGATTTAGGGACGGTGAACTGCGGGAATACCCCCGCTATATCTACATCTCTTAGCTTTATGTGTAAATAAACTTGCCCTGGTATTTGTTGATTGAAATTAAATGTATCTTAAACTACTAATCTAATCTGACCTTGAATCTGAAGAGATGATATGTATACAGAGCTACAACATCAATATTGGCTATACAATTACTAGAAGGCAGTGTGAAGGAATGATTGCCTCATCACTATAGCCATTTTATCTTTTATGACGTGTCTCCATGCGGTAATGATACGAATTAGTAGGAACCGAGAAATATATAACAAATAAGTTCTCGTAAAGGCAATACTTATGTATTTATCTTTCAACTCTATCCAAGCACAAAATTTCCAGCATAAGACGATATTCAATTTAATGTTCAGCGTGTACTCTTTAGTATCAATTCCAATCCATATATGGCTCATATCAGCACGAACGAGATCGAGACGTAACGCCACACATTAAATTGTGATGAAACAACAAAAATTTGCTGAACCTATGGCACAACGAGCTAAATACATTCACTTAATTAATCACGTATACATTACGTATATGTTTACGTGTATACGTAAATGTATTTAAGAGACCCTCTGCAATTTGCAGGTGACCTTTGTTTGTGATACATAACTAAACCAAAAAAAACACCCATCATTCGCTCATTAGGAGCAGTATGTTGAGTGCTTTTTCTTTATTGGATACCTTTGAGACGGAGCGGAATGCTTTCACTGAAGTTCGATCCAGCTGCTGGTGTTTGAAGTCTGATTACAAGATCGGTTAGTTGAATAGTTCCTGTTTTAGGGATAATCACAGCAGTGGTGTCTGTCCGGCTATTGCGATAAACGCGTGCAACTGTATTCAGCACACCTTTTTGGAAAAAGGCCTCCCGATCGGGACTATTAAATCCATCAACGCGAAATTGAATTTTTGTGTTAGGGTTATATTTTTTTGTATCTTTGTTAAATACCGGCCCACCTTTGAAATAGAGGACGTAACTGTTTTTCTGGTCTTTAATCATCAAATTAGTGATTGAAGGGCGGTTATTATACCACTTAAGCGTATTGATAGGCGCAATCAGTCCAAGGTTCGGGTCGCTAGGATCAGCCAAGTCGATAGCGATAAGAGCGTCCAGTTTAGCTTGGTACAGTCCATCTTTCGATGTGATGGTCATAAGCTTTTCGTTCCACATTTCTTCGACCGAAGACTTACCGGCTTGTTTCCAATCGGATTCCGGAGTAACCCACATTTCTGGCATCACGGTGAAGATGTTGGTACCATGCCATGCGATTTCTGCACTACCGACCGCATACCTGTCGACGTCAAGGGAA
The DNA here is from genome assembly GCF_008386395.1 of Paenibacillus sp. 37. Classification (NCBI taxonomy): domain Bacteria; kingdom Bacillati; phylum Bacillota; class Bacilli; order Caryophanales; family Paenibacillaceae; genus Paenibacillus; species Paenibacillus sp. 37. The sequence goes on from NZ_CP043762.1 coordinate 202,280, forward strand.
GCGCCGGTATTCTTGGTAAGAATACGTTCGATTACAACGATTGCCTGCGCACGCGTGGTCAGTCCTTTCGGAGCGATCTGCCCTATACCTACCCCTTTAATGAGACCGGCTTTCGTAGCGAGATACATCCATTTGTCATCTTCCTTTGTTGTTTCCCCGATCGCACGAGCTGCAACACGGGCCATCTCTTCGCGTGTCATCACTTTCGCCCAAGCCGCTTCGTTATCGTTAAAATCGTCAGTTGCGAAAAGACCTGCTTTGCTTGCGGTATCAACGTATTCCGTGTACCATTTACCGCTGGATGGGGTGGTTTCAAGCTCCATGGCCGAGACGACCATCTTCATGAATTCAGCGCGCGTGACGCTGGCGTCTGGTTTAAAGGTACCATTCGTATATCCATCGACATAACCTTTGGAAACGCCATTAGTAATAGCACCGGCGCCCCAGTGGGTCGATTGAACGTCGGAAAATGGAGTTTTAGCGGCTTGCGCGTTAGGTATTGTGATACTCATCGTACCTAACATAAGCGCTGCTGTCAGTGTGATTCCTGCGATTTTGATAAACTGTTTTTTCATGAACTCTCTCCTTTGATTCGGCGCTCTTGATTTAGGAGAAAACTCCTCAATATTCATTATCGTCACCATAGGCTTAGCGATTAAATACCTGCAAAAACCAAGTTGGATTTTATGTATCTAAAACTTTGATTGAACGATCCCTAAAGGTACACAAAAAAAGATCTTGAGCATTTCCGCAACGATCCCTATTGTCAGTCCGCTAGTGAAAACAGTAGTTGATCTCGGTGTTGCCTTCTTAAGTTTTATTAAGCTAACGTTTCGATAAATAGGAATTAAGCAATCATACAGTTAGTCCAAGTTTACTAATGAGTAAATCACCTTTTTCTATTTTCAATGAGTTCTTTTCTTGTTTAAACGCCCAACCAATTTCATTCGCGTGCCTTATTAAAAGTTCGCAATTCCTAGGTTTGTGTGGGTTAAAGTGCCAACTACCTTCCCATGTAAATAACACTTCAAAATATGAGGTTTTAGATGAATAAACCTTAAAATTAACAAACGTATTACTAGGAATCTCATTAATGACACAGTGAAACTGATAACCATTTACCATTATCTTTTTAGCTCTCTTGCGGAATGTCTTTCCCATACAAATGACCCTCCTGAAACACAATAGTCTTTCAAGCATGACGAGTCATACCTTAGTTCGAAATATACCACATAACTAGAACTATACTGCCTGTTGCTTAATCTTCACAATAGATCTTTTCCTTTAAAGCGACCTAACTTAGGCTGTAGGTTTCCATGGTATAGCAGTGGATTTAATCTTGACCTTCTTCAAATAATTCTCTGAGCATCCTATCCTTGTTATTCACAAACTCTTTCATCATCATAAAATGGTCGGTTTCTTCCAATACTTGGACCTCGATACCATCCGGCTTTAAATTGTAAATAATCGAATCTGGGTATGCCATAAGGATTGGGGAATGGGTGGCAATAATAAATTGAGAGTTTTGCAAAACAAATTCATGGATTCGTGTCAGCATCGCCATTTGGCGAAGGGGAGACAATGCAGCCTCAGGCTCATCCAGTATATATAATCCATTCTCCCCGAATCGATGAATGAACGTGGAAAAGAACGACTCTCCGTGCGATTGCTCATGCAAGGACTTGCCACCGTACGAATCTTTAATAGGGCGAATAGGGCGACCGAATGAAGGCTGACTGTCCAACTCATCGATCGTCGTGGCTAAATTATAATAACTTTCTGCCCGGAAGAAAAAGCCATCCCGCGGGCGTCGCGGACCTTTGATCAATTGTATATATTCATATAAGCTCGAGTGGGTAGCCTGGGTTGAGAAGGAAAAGTTGATCGTCCCACCCTCCGGGTTAAACCCCCATGCGACAGCAATGGACTCCATCAGTGTTGATTTGCCCATCCCATTTTCACCTACGATATAGGTTACCTTGGGGTGAAAATCAAGAGTATTTAGACTTCGAATGACTGCCAAATTAAAGGGGTAACGATTATAAGTGGGGACTTGGTGCCTTTTGAGCTGAATTTGTCGTAAATAGGAATGCTGTACATTCAATATAGTTTCACTCCCTTAATCGTTATCCTCACCTTTGTTGGCCGACGCTGACTCATGTCGCACCTTTAGTTTACTCCATCAATCAAATCATACCACATACCGAAACTACTCTGCCCGTTAGCTTAACAAGTATCGCCTATCTAATATAGTTCTCCACCGTCCTCCCCATTTCTTAGTTAATTCAGTGATTCTTAAGAACTATGATATGTGATACAATATTCCTAATCCTACCAGTGTTAGATGGATATCTTTAATGAAAAGATGAATTACATTTTCTAAATTGTGAGGTGAATTATCAGAGTAACAAGCTAGGTACTAAACATTGCTAGTACATAGAGTATGTTTTTGGGAGGCCGCTCTCAAAAATTAACGGTAATTAAGTATGAATAGAACGTACGGTGTAAGGCTTTTGTAGAACTTGAAGAACGAATTGATTTGAGGAGGAAATATGAAAAATATTTTAAAGGTTCAGGGTATTCTATTGGCTATTCTGCTGGTTATTGTGGTTCCTGGAAATGCATTGGCTTCAGGCTCTTCTTCCATCGCAACAAATGCACAAACATATCTGGAGTATATGGGTGAACACCTTAAAGATAGTTCAGCCTCTCCTACAGATAATTCCATGGGAAATGGTAAAGTTCATGGACAGACAAAACGATGGATTAGGAGCACGCTAAGAGAAATTGGCGTAGACTCTCGATATATTTATGAGCAAAATTTCAACACACAAAAAGACACTACTGGCGTTATTTCTGCGCCGTGGGGACATCATGTATTTTTTAAAGGCTCGAATATTGAAGTCACACTGAAAGGGAAAGATCCTAGCAAACAAATCATTGTTAGTGCCCATTATGACGGATCAGGCTATTCGAATAACGCTTCGGGGGTAGCATTAATGCTCGCTCAAATCAAGGAGCTAGTAGACAAGAAATCTCCTCACGCAGTTAAATTGCCGTATACCGTAAAATTTGTTTTTTTTGACATTGAGCGATTCGACAAGGGATCAGAGTACTATGCAAAGAAAATGACTGCAGCAGATAAGAAGAATACTCTTTTCATACTCAATATCGATAATATCGCCCGTGGTGATTACCCCAATGTTTATGGAGGCATAACCGATCCAAATAATAACTCTGTTGAACATACGGAAGCATATAAATTAGCCGTTTCCAAAGCCTTAGAATTAGGAATTAATGTATTTGATACAGAGGCGCTAGATGGATATTACAACACACATGGCAAAGGTCCCGAAATTAGCGAAAATACGATATATACCAACCCATGGACAAGCTCAAATCCTTCTCCGGGCGTAAAGTATTCTGAACTTTCTCCTTCAAATGGAATAAGTAGAAGTCATATGCTCTTTGTAGAAGCAGGGATACCTTATGCAAGTTTCCAAGCCTCAAACTGGTTTGCAAAAAGCATGGATGGTACTTTAATTGAAGCTCAAAATGAAGGATTAATATCTTTCGTTCAACGAGATTTCTACATTTCAGGAGGGAAAGAGCATGATACGATGAAAATTCTAGAAGCTTATTTTCCAGGACGTTCATTGGCACATTACAATGTGTACGGACCATTGTTGAACAAAATGCTGATGGAGCCAGACATCAAAATACTCCGACCTGGTCAATAAAAGTACTCTACATCAAAAACAGTTACAGGGAGCTATGATTCCGAATTGTTCGGAGCTTAGTTCGCCTGTAACTGTTTTTGTTTGATTTTTCTCGACTCTGAGATGTAATTTTAGCCGCCAAAAATTGAACGTTTGGTCACGATGTTTACTTTTAAACCTGTATGTAGGTATGCTGTCTTGTCATAAGGCTATTAGAGAAAACTCATAGGCTCATTTCTTATAAGAAACTGAATCCATTCTTCTTTTTCAACATATGGAACTATTAATTGATAGCTCTTACCGAAAACAAAACTTAAAAGAAACGTATCTAAATTTTCGAATTCTTGGAACCTCCCCTCCTCTTCTATTAGAATCAACGAACCAGAAAACTTGTCTATAAAAAGCGGTTTATACACTACTTGTCCTATCTCAAGCCACCTATTTATAAACTCAGGGAATTCGCTTACCCTAAATTGATTATCAGGTAATTCTTCATAGGTCCAAAAATCAATCGCCCCACAGCGTGCACCATTTGTTTTTTCTAGAAATGAAATGTACTGAGTGAGGTGAACAGAATTAAACTCAAACTGAATACCAGAGATCCCCTCATTTAACTCACCAACTATTATCCCATTTGGATCCTCTTTCAAGCTTATCTTTAACCTGCAAATTATATCTTTTAGATTCTTATTCATCTTTGGCTGCACTCCATATGTATATCTCATTAATAGCGTTGAATTTTCGTAATTATATCACGATGGCTTTGATTCATCGTATCATTAGCATTTGTAAATTGGGATAGAACAGGCTTAGCCGATACACTAATCATAATAACCACAAAATTACTATTATGACTCCTTTAGAATACATCTTCACAAGTGTTCACTTCGTATACTTACAGAAACCCCGAACGAGAAAGCCCAATTCTTTAGATGTGGGATAAAAGTGAGGTCGGATACGGAGTATCACTATTGTGATGCTTCAAGTATCCGAAATGTCTGCGTTCTTAATTTTTTAGCTCGTTTCAATTCATCTATTAAACTGATACAATATAGATATGAATGAATATAGAAGAACAAACACAACCGTAACTTTGTTGAACTATCATTTTGTGTTCTGCCCACGATACAGAAGAAAGATATTTCTCAAATTAGAGGTAGAACAGCGCTTCAAGGAACTGGTGCATGAGGTATGTGCAGAGCTTAACATTGTGATTGTTGCCATGGAGTGCGACAAAGACCATACACATATGTTTCTCAATGCACTTCCAACATTAAGCCCTGCTGATATCATGGCCAAAATAAAAGGAGTCACATCAAAAAAACTACGAGAAGAGTTTCCACACCTTCTGCATTTGCCCAGTTTGTGGACACGTTCCTATTTTGTTTCTACCGCTGGAAATGTATCAAGTGAGACCATCAAGCGTTATGTTGAACAACAAAAGACAAGGGGGTGAAGTAACTGTCTCAGACCCTAACGGTTAAGGTAAAGCTGCTGCCGACTAAAGAGCAGATCCAACTATTGCAACAAAGTAGTCATGAATATATCCGAGTTGTTAATACACTCGTGGCCGAGATGGTAGAAGAAAAGAAAAGGTTGAAGAAGACAACAAAAGACATTCCTGCTAATCTACCAAGTGCAGTAAAAAATCAAGCGATTAAAGATGCGAATAGTGTCTTCTCTACCAAAGTTAAGAAAAGTAAATACGCAATCATACCGATCCTAAAGAAACCGATTTGCGTATGGAATAACCAAAATTATTCTCTGGACTTCACGCACATTTCCATTCCATTCATGGTAGAGGGAAAATCTAAGCGTTTAAAAATTCGTGCATTGTTCATCGACAAAGACCATCGAAACGTTGACCTTTTGAAGCATAAACTTGGTACGCTCCGTGTCACGAAAAGCTCAGGTAAGTGGATAGCCCAAATTGCTGTCACCATGCCAACAACTGAAAAAACGGGGATGCGGATTTTGGGCGTTGATTTAGGGCTGAAAATCCCTGCCGTAGCCATAACAGATCATGATCGCGCTCGCTTCTTTGGGAATGGGCGAGAAAACAAATACAAGAAACGGAAGTTTCGTAGTGTTCGTCAAAAGCTAGGAAAACAAAAGAAAGTGAACGCTATTCGCAAGTTAGATGATAAAGAACAACGATGGATGAAAGACAAAGACCACAAAGTCAGTCGTGAAATCGTTAATTTCGCAGTCGAAAATAAGACTTCTGTCATTCGCTTAGAGCAACTAACGAATATTAGGCAGACGACAAGAACAAGTCGTAAAAACGAAAAGAATCTACACCGTTGGTCATTCTACCGTTTGGCACAATTCATTGAATACAAAGCAAATATGGCAGGGATCAAAGTGGAATATGTGAACCCTGCATATTCAAGTCAAACCTGTCCAGCATGTTCAAAAAAGAACAAGGCGCAAGATAGAAGATATAAGTGCCCATGTGGATTCAAGAAACATCGTGATATCGTTGGGGCGATGAATATTCGCTACGCAACTGTGATTGGCGGTAACAGTCAATCAGCCTAAGGTGCTATATGCACTGTCTTAGGAGGGGTAATGGCATACCCTAATCTTAGCATCTGTCCAAAGCAGAAATGAAATGAGGACGTTAAGCTTAGCTAAGAATCCCAATCACTTTAGTGATCTTGCCCCTTTAGGGGTGGGAGTGTCAATGGCTCTTCACTCTTTATGAGCTCCATCTCCTAAACCCCAACAAATAATGGTGAGTTACGCTAATCTTCCTGTTAGCTGAATCAAAGAAGCAGCCGATTATATTCATCAGCTGCTTCTTTGGTTTTCCGTGATTTTAATAACACAAGGATTTAGGTATAACCGAAAGCAACCTTAAAAGAGGTCACCATTACATGATAGAGTACTTGGGTTTCATCATCGACAATAAACGAGATCGTATACACGTCTTCAATATTTTGGATCGGATCATAAATTGAAATATCCTCATAGGTGCCATCGCTCATCCTTTTATAAAAATACTCTATGATCCCTTTGCCGCTCACTCCAGCTGACCCATATCGATCTATAATATCTGACAAGGTGCTTTCACCCAACACAATCCCTTTTTTTGTGAGTAGTGAAGAAGCTCTATAAGGGGAATCATCCATGTATGAGTCAATACTCCAACCATCTAACTCTCCACTCTGGTTAAAGTGTGCGGTGAATAACGGATATGTATCAGAATCAAATATATTCTTTCCTTTAGATTCTCCGAATTGTTCATCAATTGATTTTTTCGAGTCTCCAAATCTAAGTTCTGGAACATCGCCAAGAATGTACAAACTAAAATCCTCATCAGTAACGGGCTCCGTACTAAAATCAGGAATCACTTCAGAATTTATGTCCATTAGATCAGGAAGAAGACTAAGATCTGTAGGAACTTTTGGTCTCACATCGATCTTAAGTTTTCCATGAAAAGCAAGCTGACGTATCCATTGAAGTGCTTCTGCTCTCGTAAGCGTACTTTCCTCATCAAACTGCTCTGGAGAATTAGCTTCACTGTTGGATAATCCATGTCCGATCAGATAGGCAACAGCATATTGGCCAGTATAATGAACGCCTTGAGTTGCACTGATAATTTCTGCAGCACGTAGTTTAGTAATGGGCTGCATTCTCATCGCAAAGTTGTTTTCTCCCGTTGTCGGATGGTTGTATAGTTTAGCCACCCTGTAGAGACCTTCTGTCCAACTCTCACTGGGTAGATATGCACTATTTGCACTTGCATTTGGAATAGCCATACCCATTGCTCTGTATAACATCTTGAGGAATTCAGCCTCTGTTATTACTTGATCAGGCTTAAGGTTGTAATTCGAATATCCATTAATTATATTTTCAGAGATACCCCATTGAAAGAGACGCTTGGCCCAGTGCTCGTTCATGTCTACTGCTGGAATTCCTCTCCACGTCAAAGTGGCTATATCTTTGTCATTCTGCTCCTGCATCTCGGATTCGGCTATTGCAGTTGTAGAACCCAATAGTGATGCGGCTAAAACCAAGCAAGCAGTCATACGTGTAATACTTTTCATTATCGTACCGTCCTTCTAGGATTTAATCGTAACTATAATTATTTATCGGGTGCTTGGCTTATTATGTATAGAATAATAGTAAAATAGCACCGATTTAAGACTCGTAACACGCCTTCACCTCTCATTTATGGGAATCCATGTTTCCAAACAACTTTTGAATTTTTAATGTCAATTCCTCGTTGTGGATGTAATAATGTCCGCCCTGCGAATTCGGAGTGAATCCCAACTTACTCATGTGACCTTCCCGCAAAGATACCGAGTACAGGAAGCCACTTCTCTCCTCTTGGTTCGAATCAGGCTCGAATTTCATGTCTTTTATTTGATCAATCCACTCTAGGATTTGTTTTTGGTTAAAGAACATTTTCCGCTCGCCTGAGCTACCATCCGTAATCTCAATGGAATCCACATTCGCAATATCCCCTGGATAGAGTTCTTGCAATGTCATTGTGGTCAGCTTCTCAGCTTGAGGTTTACTGCAAGCAACGATCGCAAACCCCATGAGTAGCACTAGTAGAATACATATTTTTATCCTCATGTTCCTCCTCCTTTTTGCTACACAGACGCACCTAAAGTAACTTATGTTGCTAGCTCAACGAAATGTGGAGCAGCTGCCGACGGCAAACTGCTCCTTTCATTTTGCACACTACCATTATCCTTTAAGTTTATCTCAAACTTAAATTTGTCGCATCTGAGATAATGCGCCCCGGAGGACCAAATGATCTTATTGGATAGCGATAATGATTGGTTTAGTTAACCATTAGGCATAGTTCTCTTCAAAAGACCGCTATACAAAACCGGTTACCACTTCTGGAGAAACGTACAAAGTAAGGGAGTGGTAAATCAAGCGCCAATACTTGTTGAGCGTCAGTTGAAGGAGTATTTTAAGGAGTTGCCGAATAATTAAACTTAGGTCGAGCTTTGAATGGCTGAGAAGGTGTAGATATCCAATACATAAGTCCATCAGAAAATCGTGGTGCTGGTAGCTAGGTAAACAACCAGTTGGAAGAATTCCGGATGCTGCTACCCATTAAAAGAGTTTAAATTTGAATGAGGGGTTAACTGTTCTATGAGTAAAAAGATTAACGAAATTAGTGACTACGTTGGTGTGTTTTGTTTAGGTGCTTTAACATTATCACTTTTTGTATTATCAATTATGTTTATTATCAAGAGCTTTATCAATATTTATAGAAGATTAAAAGGTGTAAAAATAGACAGAATGACGCCTTGTACAACATGTAGACGTTCGATTTCAAACACTGCTATTATTTGCCCGTACTGTGGTGAACATTACGGTAAAATGAACGGATTAGGTGATTCCATATTTATCTGTTTTCTTTTTGGAGTAGGTCTTTTCGTATTAGGAATTGCGAGTCTAACAGAGTCCGTTGAATGGTTTGAACGAACTTATATGAACTGATCAACACATGTCGTCGTATTCTCCATAACTTACCGCCTCAATCCTTTATAGCAAACCGCTATAATTAGGTTGAGGTGTTATTATGTACATCTCCATAATTCAAGATTACCCCGTACACCAGTGTATGATTATATTTTGTAAGCACAATACAGGAGGTGTTTTGTATGTGCGGTAGATTTACAATTACTGACCCTTTAGACTCTATCTTGGACAGGTACTATGCATCTATTGCTGATGGATTTGAGTACAAGCCTAACTATAATGCTGCACCCATGCAGTACATCCCAACTATTATCGGAAGTAAAAACGGTAATAGATTAGGCGCTCTGCGCTGGGGTCTGGTGCCCACTTGGGCAAAAGATGATAAGATCGGGAATAAAATGATTAATGCCCGAGCAGAGACATTAGCAGAGAAGCCATCCTTTAAACGTCTGATCAGCTCCAAACGCTGTATCATCCCCACGAACGGATTCTACGAGTGGAAGAAAGAAAAATCAACAAAGCGACCGATGCGAATTCTGATGAAAGACGATAGTATCTTTTCATTGGCAGGATTGTATGACACGTGGACAGATCCAGATGGAAACAGACTGAGTACCTGCACCATCATTACAACGGAACCAAATAGTCTTATGGAGGTTATCCATAATCGTATGCCGGTCATCTTGCGCCCTGAGGATGAGGCTGAGTGGCTTGGAAGAGATAATGATGATGTCCAATCGTTGATCGGTTTTCTTAAGCCATATCAAGCATCTGAGATGCGAGCGTATGAGGTGCCGAAGGAAGTGGGCAATGTGAGAAATAACAGCGTGGACTTATTGAAAGAAATAGTTTAGTGGCAAAGCTTTATCGACTTATTTAGGTTGGTAAAGCTTTTTCATATTTAAAAGTGCATTATTGTTCTAAAAATTAACTCTTATTCATATCGAAAAATCCTATACAAAAATAGACTGGCAGGTGATTTTAGTGGTAATGAATCTGGGCTATAAGAAATAGTGAGCCCAGAGTATCCAGTACAAGCATCTGGAGACCGCGCCATCCTTGTAGTAACCCTGACAACAGGTTGGGATAAAGAAACGATCTTCCGATGAGTGATGTAAATGCATTCCTCAGATGGAACGATGATCGCGAGGCTGGAACTGGCCCTGCCAAGTTTGCTATCAACAAATACAGCAACAACAAAGGTCCATTCAACAAGCGTACTGATTACGTGATATTTTGTAATATTTTGACTTTGAGATAAGTGAATATACGACCAACTAATTACATGGATATGTGCTCATTTGCACAGAGTCTTTTAGATGTAAAGAAATAAATGGAAATAGATAAACGAGTTTGATAAAATAAAATGGATTATTACATAGATGGAGGAATAAAATGTTTGATAATATGGCATCTTACTCACTTCTGGGTATTGCCGGTCTCATCACTACTTGTTTGTTTATATTTGGTATGGCTTGTTTAATAGCATTTTTTATCAATATCTTCAGATTGATCAAAGGTCGATCTAACCGAAAGTTAGAACAATGCCAATCGTGTGGTAATACTATCTCAATATCAGCTATCATTTGCCCTAATTGCGGCCACCACTATGGTAGATCTAATGGAGCTTTCAATTCAATTTTCGGGTCATTCGTTGGTTTCGTAATTTGCATTGGCGGTGGATTTATAGCATTAGCTGAACTTATGAAGATGTTTAATGATAAGTAATTAAGTGAGAAGGAGCTAGTTAAGGCTCCCATTTTTGTACCCTAAATTCAAACGCGTTACGGAAGTACCTACCGTCTATGCACTTAGTTGATGCTTTTCTTATACTCGATAAGTATTCATTTTCTAAAATTCATTCATTTCTATAGAAAATTATATCTAGGTCTGATAGACTGTGCTGGATTGATTACATAGTTGGAGGAACGTCATGTTCGAGCGCATAAATAATGTAATAGGTAATTTATTCGGTATAGGGATCATTATCGCAATGTTTGTACTTGCAATCCTAGCTTTTAAAGCAATGTTTAGAAATATAAAAAGAAAGTTCAAACCTAATGCTAACAACTTAATGCGTTGCGAATCTTGCAAAAGTGTGATTTCTGCGGACGCTTTCATGTGCCCACACTGCGGGCAACATTATGGTAGATCAAGGGTTGGTAATTCTATATTTTACTGTTTATTGGCCGGATGTGGATTTTTGTTGGGGGCATTTTATGGTCTCCAGCTCTTCTTTGAAGATGAGGAGGTACTTTTTTTTATCCGAACATACTTGAATTAATCGAATATTCAGTAAAAATAGGAGCCTTACAAGGCTCCTATTTTTGTACCCTAGACTCAAATGTATTTCGAAAGTACCTCTTCCCCATGATCTTAATGGATACTGTGCTATACGCTTCTACTGTCTAACATAGTTACCGATGTGCTCTCGGTGTCTAATATATGCGAGATTGCTACCCCAGATTGTATTCAGGCTGCAGCGAGATACTCTATATCTGTGTGAAATATATAAATGTACTCTTTCTACCTCACTCATACATTTATATAGAATATTTCACCTGGGTCTGATAGACTATGTTCTGTTGTTAATTATTTCTATATCAGGAGGAAGAAAATTGAAAAAGCCTTTCTACAAAAAGTGGTGGTTTTGGGTCGTTATTGTGGTAGTTATTGCAGCGATCGGTAACATGGAAAAAAAGCCAGAGCCCGAAGAAACCGCACTCGATAGTCAAGCTGTGGCGACCGAGGAACAAATAGATAAAGGAGGCGTCGACGAAGTAAACGAAGCTAACGATAAGGCTCAAGCACTGGATAAAGATGCTGTACTCGCATATACAGCTAACATTAGAGGGCGTACCTTTGTAAAAGAAGTTTTAGTCGGTGATCATAACATAAATGTAGAATTTCATAATACTTTTGTAAACTACAAGTCAGCTAATCCTGAATCGGAAGTCTCAGAAGAAGATTATACTCAATACTTCGCTACTGATGATGAAATCAATAAGATACTCATGGAAGAATCAGTACGCCTTTTAAAACAATTCACCGATGCAGATAACATTGTGATAACTATTCCATTCGAAGGAAAGACATACTCTGTTAATTTGAAGAAATCTGTTGCCGAAACTTACTTCAATGTAGATTTCAATACTCTTCATTCTGATCCCGAAGCTTGGAAATCGAAATTAAGTAGTAAATACTTTAATGAAAATGATCGACAAAAGTTTGTTGACGAATTTGTGCAAGTGAAATGATATTCGTGAAAAAGGAGAACCCACATGAAAAAAGTCTTTCTATTGATATGTTCAATATCAATTTTTTTGGGGTTACTACCAATAACTCTGGTTGATGCTGCTACTGTAAATCCAAAGACATTGTTAGAAAAGAAATTCCCTAGGGAGCGTGTAACAGTCAGTAAATCAGTAGATCTAAACGGAGACAATAAGAAGGAACATTTATTAATCACTGACTCAGGCAACTTTTACCTCATCAACTCTAAAGGTGTTATCGTACTTATAGATACAAATTATTACAACGAAGAAGATCCTACTTTCCATATTCTTAATATTTCCTCAAAAGAGAAACATGTTGCTGTAACGTTAGATTATCCACCTTCAAACACTCAACTATTTGTTTTTAAGTATCATGATGGAACACTTAAAAAGAAACTCTCCATAATTGGTGATGTAAGTATTAAGATCTTAAAATCAGGTGAGATCAGACAAGTGTGGAAAAGTCATTTGCCTGAAGGAGGATGGGATGCTGCTGTAGCCCATTATAAGTGGAATAGTAAGAAGGAGAAATATGTAGGTTCAGGTGAATTGTCACGCTGAAATCAAACAGACTCTACCGAATCTATGTTGGTAGAGTCTTTAAATATTGTTAAATCATCAATCCTTCGAATAGGTCTTCTAATCTCCCGATTGATATTGATATCACTCGATAATGTCTCTATGACTTTAATGCCAAATGTTTCCTCTGCTCTCATTTCTCTTCTGTTGTCCACGTCCCGCCTGTTCCACTCTCCTTATGAAAGTTGAGTGTAATTCAAGGGTTAATATTGTTTATACCGTTATTTCCAATCTATCAAAATCGATAATTACAGGGACAACTTGCACATCTCTTGGTTTTATTGATCTTTCAGAATCTAAGGTACATGTAACAGTCAATTGTGAATCTGCTAAATATTTGAATGTTATCTAATAGAAACTGAAACCCTCCTTCGTAGACATCTGATTTATCCAAGAAAGAGCCAACAGCGAACCTAATACATCTGGACCTTCATTTCTGATGTCATGAATATTTCTATCGGACAATTGCGCAACCGCTCATACATCTAACACCTATAGCCTTAGAGGAGGCAATGACTCTTCTAGTTGTGGACACATTGATTTTTTCGTTAAGATGTGCGACTCGCCCACAAAAAAACCTTAGCGCTATTCCGCTATTAGTACAACTTGATATATTAATCGCATTCCTATTAGTCTTGTGTTCTGTTTATATGGGCTGCCTGGTGGTAATTGCTCCAGCGTGGTCTAGCCTTTATTTTCATAAACAATTTTTTGCTCTATCTCAGGCGTTGAAATAATTTGAAATGTTTTGTGATTACAATATTCATTAATTACCTGTACTTATGGTTAATGAAAGACTAACTTCACTTACTCCACTTACACATTCAACTACGAATATTTTAAGTCGATGAGCTCCTTACAAGGTTTTTATTCAGTGTTTGATATGCTCTCATTGTTATATTCGCCTCATCTGCGATAATAGTGATCGAATCATTGAAAAACGACATTATGATTCGGATTGTGAATTCAATATTGTTTTCAATTAGATACACCTGGTAAATCACTTTTTCTTCACTATTGTGTTCATTAATCACTTGCGCTTCATTAAATTCCTCGCGGATAATATCAGGTATCAATTTCACCTTTTTTTTATTGATCTCAAAGAATATTAATTTGTTCTCATTCAATTCAAGTCGTACCAAACCTTGACTCATTGTATACAATCTCCGATCTCCGTATGGTTAAAAAAACTCTTTTTATTATGTAACCTTATGAGAAATTATTATCAAAGCAACCTTTAGATTCACATTTAATTTTGTACCATTGATAACCACGCTCAGTTATGTGGGATTGAATTAATAATCTGTTCCCACATCTAATACATGTTTTTTCTGATAAATTACCTCTTTTAAACTCCACCACATAGGCTTCTGCAAATTCTACCTCTTTAATTATATGCTCAAGAGCTTTATCACTTATATCAAAAGGTTTCATGTCTCCCCTTCTTGCGTCAATTGAACGAGAAAAAGCTCCAAATCCAACAACCAACTCATGATGATGCGTACTAATCCGCCCGCCACCTCTTTCGAACAATTTTATCATGGGTTCATAAATGTCTGGAAACTGAAGTCCAATATTGTTGCCACTATCAAGCAGATTACACCATCGTAGATAGTGCATAATTAATAATTTCATAAGATAAAAATCGACTTCTTTGTAGTTCGGAGCTGTTACCAATAGCTCGTCCCATTCATTATCGGCCATTTTATAGCCCAATAACAAATCCATTCCCACATAGATACTTGTGACTTCTTTGGAAATAAACTGTAAATAAACACCAACTCTTCGATAATACTCAGCAATCAACCTAGCATCTGCTTCATATTCACCTCTGGACCTTACCTCTTCGTATCTTTTGTTGGAGATTCCAATGTATTGATTCGCGTCAATATTCTTAATTCTTTCAACAGCTAGTTCGTAATAACTCATGTATTTAATATCCCCTTTCTTACAGAATCATTTATCGTTAATTGTGTTTACATTTCGCTTCTAAAGTAATGAAACGACATGCAACAGACTCATTAATATCCTCAGCAATACCTCTTGCTAACTCAATCATTAGTGAGCCGATATTTTTAAGTTTTGCGATTTTCATAGCAGGATAACTAGAAAAAGATATTTGTCCTTGAAAATAAACATCGCACTCATCTTGCTTCAACTTTATGGAACCAGAGATCAAAGACTTATAGGCAACAATATCAGCATTACGCTTGTTGACTAGAAACTTCTAAGCACCCATATGTGGTGTTTTTTTATTTCAAACTTATATTCTACATAGAACATAGCTCGAACACTATTAAGCAAGTTAGCTATTTGACAATTTCAAAGTTCGTTATACAATTCCCTTATCAAATCAAAGAGGGGGAATAAAGTATGCAAAGAAGAACAATAAGCTCAAATGAAATTAATCTCAGCTCATTTATGTTGGTCATAATTGGTGGAGCATTACTACTTATGGGGTTTCTAGGATTAGGATTTTCACTTTATTTTTGCGGCATTTTCGTGTTTTTGACACATTTACGCCGCAAACAAAAAACCAGAAAAAAGAATGTTCCTGGTAGATCAATCCTAATTAGTTCTAAAGAGATGGAAATTCATGTGAATAACACAGCAAAAGGAGATATAAGAAACTTCCTTTCGATTGTCAGTGAGTCATTAGTTTTTGGAGTAGAAAACAAACTTAGAATTACTTTTTATACTTGGCATCTCACCCCAAAATACTTAAGAGCGACACTCGGGGAAGACATAGTAATCGTCGATCCGGGAAGATATGAAAAGCTAGCTCAATTAGTTTTAAATCGATACTACTACAAAAGCTTAATTAAGAAAAAGTTAAGCAAGAAAAAGATCAATCCACTTATCAAAGTTATGATTGACTGGGACAAAATAAAGCCCGAAACTCTCAGCAAATTACAATCAAAAGTAAAGGCTACATAGGCATCATGTAGAACAGGGACTCTTAAGTGAGTCCCAATCCTAAGTAAAAGATGCATTTTATAACAAATAGAATACCCCAAAGAAAAGGTATTCCACGTATTAACTTTAGTATTGGGCGGATAAGCTGGATGCGCGCTGTTTCAAGTTATTGAGAGAGGTTGAAATTTGACTATCAAGAGACTCGACTTCAGCTGATATGTCAGTTACATTAACCATCCCATAAAAATTACCTTCACTTGTTAAAGAGTTCGAAGAAGTAATCAATGCACTATTAGTTTTAAGATAGTTTATCTTAGAGTCTAAGCTCGCTTTCAAACTGTTCATTGCATCTAAAAGTCCATTAATGTTATTGTCTTTTTCTTCAATAGACTCAACTTCTATAATGTGGGAATTCAAACCTGAACTTAGATCCTCAAGAGCCGCGATGGTCTCCCTTACGTCTTCGTATTCCTTCATTAACATTACAAAAGTATTTGCTTTAGATGTTATGCTTTCTAGTTCCTCTACTTGAGAATCATTTATGTACCTTATGGTGCTAGATATAGTCTTAATCTTAGTTAACTTGTTGCTTAATTCTTTAGACTTCTCTTTAGCGTAATCGCTAAGGCTAGGCACTTCTTCTACGATTACTGTTAACTCTTTAACACCAGTAGACAGTTGTGTGCTAGATCCGTAGGTATCAGGAGAGAATATCGGGTTTTCCTTCACTTTGTTTAGATAGAGCGTAGCTTCATCATTATCAGCTTTACTCAGTTTACCATATTGCTCGTTAAAAACCTGATAGTTCTTTGATTTAAAAGCCTCGTCTGCTGCACTACTTACTTCATCAACGTTGACTGAGCAAGCAGTTAGCAATACTGAAAGTAAAGCTACAGACAATAGTGTTGATATTGATTTTCGATGTTTCATTATAAACCTCCGATTGTTATTTTATGCCACAAGGAATTTTAGCATAGAAAGACAATACTCACAACGAAAGTTTATTAATAAACAATTGAGCGGAGTATCATCGAATGACAATATGGGACACATCAAACCCCGCTTTCTTAATCAATCTTGTATTTTACTCAGCAGTTATGACATTCTGTCAAAAGCCTCTAATCTTCTTCAAATTAACTAGTTCCTAGTCCAAGAAGAGATCATAGATACTTTTTTACTTACTTGTAAATTAATATGATAAAAGTTATGATTTGTTGGACTGACTGACGAAAAAAGTATCTGCACAATATACTACACACTTATCGAAACACACTATGATTAAATTACAGGCAGTCACGCAAAATCAACTCCAATATAAAATTTGGACAAATAAAAAAAGCCCTGTTTATAAGGCTTTTCCATAGCTAATTTCTATGTAAATTTGGTATTTCATTTGTTACTCGTCATAGTATCGTTCTATCAAATCTTGATCGTACAAGTCTATTAGCATTGTAACTAATTCTCCAGAAACTTAAAATTTTTTAAATGAGCTAGGTCATCTATGGATATGATTTTGTGTGTGAGTGTATAATTCTCATTCTCCTCTAGAAAGTCTGTCATGATACTCCTTAATTTTTCTTGCAGCATGCTTTTTCATAAACTCTTCATTTTTTTTCATTTTGCTAATAAAACGTTCTGCATCTTTTCCTTCAAGAGTTGGTCGTTCACGAAGACTAACGGCCATTCGTTTTCCTACTTTTTTGCCAGCCAATACAATCATCTCCTATCTAATTTAGAATAGACAGTTCATTCTATGATTGGATCACCTGATAATATGACTACTAGTTACTTACGAAAGCTGAATAAAGTACTAGTCTCCTAGGAATAATATAACATTTCCATATAACATATACAATGTATATGCAACAGAATGTGCGATGACTCTCACATATAATGTGTTTGAGGTCTCATACAAATTGTGTGTTAAAAACACATACGATGTTGAATTCCCTAAGCTGCTAGGTAAAAGTATGCTTTCATGGGCATATAAAAAGCCACCTCTAACATGAGGCAGCCTTCTACTATGATATTCTATGTATTATTTATAAGCTTCTGTTCTATAACGCATATTCTCAACTTTCCATTCAACTATACCTCTGATCCTTACGTATTATTGAGTTAAAACAGCTCGATGGTAATCTTTAATCTTTTGAATCTTAATATCTAAATAATTAACCAACTCATCACTGAATATCTTCCATACTGTCAATATGATCTTTCAATTTCTTGTTTCCATGATGTTTAGAATTCTTCCGTTTATATGGTAGGCGAGTCTTATGCTGTCTATGGAATGCTAAGTACTCTTCGATAGAATTATAGAGTCTAATGATATTGTGATCATCCAAATTTGCCATGAAGGTTGAAACGTTACGCTTAACTTGTTCATGTGCTGCTTCATCTAATTTTAATGCCAATCAATATATAAAGGATATGGATGGTTGGTCAGATTCGAAAAAGTAAATCTGTCAATGTATTAAATAGTTATTACAAGCCACACGTTAAATTTAGACTACAGGGCTGCATGTTAATTTAATCATATTTATTTCCAATATAGTATTTCGAACAAATAAAAAAAGCCCTATTTATAAGGCTTTTGTGATGCTAATTTCTATGTAAATCGGTATATCATTAAAATTCAAGGAAAAGGAATATTTAACGCTTTACAAACAAGTTGTAGATGCTCCAGATTAACCTCTGAACCATATTCAATTTGCTCTAGTATTTCCTCACTCACTTCAGAAGAAGCAGCAATTTCTTCATGATTTACACCCGATTGTGCAAAAGCGCTATTAATTTGATCCCTTATCTCTTGTATTCTTTTTTTGCTCAAATATGGAGTTTCTTTTAGGTCGGGGTTGTCTAATGCCTCTAAAGGAAATAACATATTATAAAACTCATCAGTTCTATTATCAATTTTGAAACCTTGTCCAATATAGAACCATACAGAACTATGAAGAGCTTCTACGGTTAAAAAATTACACCCACTTAAGGAAGCAATGTCTCCAGCTATGATTAAAGCTTCATCAAGCATATGTGTCCCAGTTCCCTGTTCGCGATATCTAGCATCTACTCCTAGATAATGTAGCTTAATTGCAGGGAAATGACTCTGCCCTTCTGTACGTAAATTCCAGCCACTTTCAACAATGAGGTTGGGGGAGACTTGAACTAAATCATTATGTAAACTGAAGAACCCGACTAAATTACCTACATCATCAAAGTAAAGTCGAGTTACGGCAGTCTGACTCTCATGTAAATCCAAAGCATAATTTCGCAGAAAGTTCTCGACATTTCTTTCGTCTGGTGTATCTAACATTTTAAAATTTTCTATATTTTTCAGATAATCTTTTGAAATGTCATCGTATTTTAACAAAAGGTTAAGCCTGCTTTCTTTTAGGAGATCTTTGGTGGTTTGCCAATCTTTCACGGACTTTGTTTATAGCTTCAATGTTAGAAGTTTCTCTACCCTCTGCGAAAGCGATAAAATTACTATACTCTTTTTCGTCACTCACAATAACTTTTGTTGGACGAATGGGTTTAACTTTAATTTCTGGCATGTTAAATCCCTCCTACTACAAGTGTTTTAAGTTTTTTAATTATTTATTATATTGACAATTACCCAAATTCCCAAAATTAGAAAAGTGGGTCTAAACCAATTATATAACATATACAATGTATATGCTACTCTTCTACCAACTATACAAAGACTTATACGAACTAAAAATGCTGAAGTTAAGCGAGCTTTTATCATGTAAAAGTATGCCCTCCTCTAATAGTGCTTAGAAATTCATGTAGGTATTAACTTGACTAGCATATTGCACATTTAGACTATCTCTTTTAACTTCAAATTCTTCTTGAGTTATCATATTATTTAGTTCATTCGTGAGTATTCTAGTGTGGAAATCTGCTTCTTCATTTTTTGCTTTAACATCAGTTGATCTCATTGCTTCGTACGCGTACAAACCAAAGAACAACAATAAAGAGATGATTTGAATGTTTGGAGCTGGATGAAGCCTAGTCAATGAAGGAACAGAAGCGAATCCCAGAAAATATAAAGCAAGTGCAAAGACTAGATAGAAATTCTTTTTGTACAACATATGTAGACCTCACTTCCCAATTTTGAAGTGATTATACTCTGCCAAAAGAAGTGGGGCTATAGGATTAGATGAGATAAGATAAGAGGCAAGGAGGAAAGAACAACAAAAAGAGATTAGTCCATACTATAAATTCATACCTGTCAACAGCTTGTCCCATTTCTCAAACGTCACAAAAAGCGTCACAACATCGAGTAACAATTGATTTTTAGTATTTCCCAAGTCCTTTCAAACACTTTCGAAAACGAATGGAAGTTATCCCACATAGGTCTGTAATGTGTACTAGTATTTTGCCACTCATTCTAAATTGGGATACGGTAGTTGCTCCGTACTGAGTGTAGATTCCAGCTTCCCAACTCCAAAACACAGATCGTAGAAATACGTCAGAGAAAAAAGTTTTTACCAAAAGATCACTACCATGACCGAGCTTGAATTTAGCCTGCTAAAGTTTCTTGGTTTCATTGGAAGCTATTTATAATATTGAATTACATTGATTATGCATGATATGAGAGTTAGATAAGGTCGAGGCCGAAGAAAGTAGCTGAGTGACACCAACCGTCGGTTGCGTCTAATAACTTTAAACGTCGCAACGAGCGTTTACCTTCTCATATACTAAAGAATAGGTTTAACAACGCTCACTCATAAAGTAACTAGACGTCTTGCTTTGGTACGTAAGTCTATTTCAATGGGTAAAATAGACTGCAATAAGATATCATCGAGTCCCTTCCCCAATTGTGGATCCCAGCACCAAATGACAACTTCAATGCCCTCATCATCTAAAGCTTGCTTTGCAAACTCTGTCAGATGTTCAAATACGTACTTATTCTTTCCTGCTTCTTTCGTTTCGTCTAAGAGAGCATCCATATCCATAGCAATCACTAGCTTTTGGGTTCTCCATTGACGAAGGAGGGGGATCACATCCTTGTAAATACCTACGCCAGGTATACCAATTAATAGTTTTTGAAGTATGTTGCTAGATATATAGGATTTATGTTCGCCTTCGCTACAAACAACAACATCTGACGCAAGATATTTAGTGACTTCTACTCCTGTCTCCCAGGCTTGAAGTATTGAAGAAGGTGCAATGATGTTTAATGGTGCTCCAGAGGATGCACCAGCCTTTCTCATTTCATATACATCATCAACATACTCAATGTTAGGAGCAGAAGAAAACCACATGTACTTTTTATCATCTCTTCCGGTTGATACACGCAATCTGATCATTTGCCCTCTTGCATTTCGCAAAGGAATAAAGTATTTCCCCGATGCAGAGATAGTCCAGAACCAATCTCCCTCATGAATGGGATTTCCGCCTTTCCGAAGCCTCTTTGTAAATCCTGGAACGCGCTCTAAAGAGAAGCCTTCACTTAATAATGTACGAATAATTATGTTCAATTCTTTGTAACTCTTAGGCACTGACCGGAGCCCTATCGCTACAATTTCTTGATCAGAGTATTTTCTTTTAGATCTCCATTCATGGACATGTTCTTCATATATCGGGCACAAGGAAAGGAATCTGCGGTACACTCGATCACATATTTCATCCGATTGCGGTTTAACCTCTTCAATGAAAGGTCGCACCTGATATTTGGGAGTTTTATCTTCATCAGAACGCTTAGATTGACCATCTTCATACACAACATTAATTCCCATGATCTCTGCGATTCCTAAGATACAATTAAAAAAGTGTTTTCTGTCCCATTCTCCGAATTGACTCCAACAATAAAAGGTTATCGCATCTGCACCTTTACAACCACAACCTCCTCCATCAAAGCACTTAAAAATACCTTTATATTTGGAGATATATGTTTTAGGTCTTTTTTCTGAGCAGTGATTCGGGTTGGGACAATACGTGACCCAAGAAGTGCCTGAACTTTTTACGCTGTAACCCATTTGTACAGCCAATTCATACGCTGTAACATTTTTGACTTCATCAATCGTTTCTTCACTTATAAATTTAGCCATCACAGTTTCTCCTCTTCCCTAAATTCGTAAAACGACAAAAAAATACACTAACTCTTTCCAATGACCAATACATCCTAAAAAGGAATAGGTATCTCAGCATGAGATAGTTGGTCACTCGAAAGAGAAGTGCATTGAAATAGAATTGTCCTTTTGCGCAAGCTAGGACTTATAGGCATTAACAGCTGTTGGTATATCTGTATTTTACCATAGCTAATCCTTTTGAGAAAGCAAATAAAATGATGTGAAGACTGTAGGAGAAACTATTTTTAAATGATCTACTTAATAAAAGATCGATATAGAACCGGGTACATACTCGTCCCATATACGTGTAAAGACTTATCAACAGATAAATACAGAACTATGGTAATACGAATCTGATAAATACAGGAATAACTAAAAATCAGTCATATGATTACAGAAAATATTGGAGAGGAAAATACTTTTGAATATAACTGACTTATGACACTTGGCAATTGTCCACAATACAGAATTTAATCTACTAAGTGACTCTGTATTTATATGAAAACTATATGATGATGATACATCTTATCAAACTATCTACAGTATCTTTCTGTATTTCTACGAGGAAAATTATTTCTTTCTGATTAGATTTCAATTTTTATTCTGTATTTATATGAACAATGTCAAAAAAAACAACGGTTCGTAGTGATCCGTTGTTTACCCTCTTCTCTCCCTTAACAATTACAATATAGTCTGTGTCGTAAGAATTCACAGACATAACTATTTCATCAAAACGAATAGCCCTCTTTTTTTACTGATCAAAGAAGGCTAGGCGGTATGCTCTTTAGTTAGAATATGATGTTCAAGTTTGAAGTCGAGAGGAACATCTGGAATTGTAGTCCAGGCTGGCAACATCTCTATTTTGTTGATCATCCACTCTCGCACTGCTCGTGTTTCATATTCATTCTCTAAGCGAATAAGTGCTTGAATCTCAAGTTCTTTATATTTGTCAGGACATTTCCTTAGTGAGAAAGCGTGATTCCTCATCGTTACCGCATCAAGATAATACTGTAACTCATTAGATTGAGTATAATCATATAGGCTAAATGCCGGTGGCCTTGTATAACTACCTTCTAAGGATCTGACGGAAGCCAAACAAAGTTTAGTAAATTCACGTTGGCTGAACATACTTGCTGCAGCTGCAAATTCGTATAATCTATTCTCATCTAATTTACGAGGGCATATAAACTTATATACCCCCGTTTGCTTCGCGATTTCCAGATAAGTCACCATACCTTTGTGACGCATCTCATCTCTTATGAATTCCA
This sequence comes from Paenibacillus sp. 37, assembly GCF_008386395.1. Taxonomy (NCBI): domain Bacteria; kingdom Bacillati; phylum Bacillota; class Bacilli; order Caryophanales; family Paenibacillaceae; genus Paenibacillus; species Paenibacillus sp. 37. The sequence continues at coordinate 225,565 of NZ_CP043762.1, forward strand.
TAATATTAATCGGGAACATCCGATTCTTTTCATATAATTCCCTGATTTTCTCGATCACATAAACCATATACTTATAACTTTTCCCACGCAGCAAGCGAACTAATTGATAGAAGTCACTTCCATCATTAAGATACTCAAACTCTCCAATCAAATTTTTAGAGAGGAGATTCTTGAGATGTCTAATAACCCTTCTATATGTCTTTTTGCCTTGCAAGACATCTCTATATTGGGTTCCAGGAACATATTTGCTTGTATAAGCTTCATTGACGATTACCGTCAATTTTGGTGAGGTGGTCCCTCTTCTAGCCTCGATGTTCCAAGATGTTATGAGTGGCTTCTGATGTTGTATGGTTGTCGTTGAAAGAAGATGGAGTATATTTTTCAACTCGTACACATGCTTCTTATGGAGCTGTTTTAATATCCCCTTATCTTTATTGAGCCAGTAAAAGACCTCTTTCTCTTTCTCGTTACCTTGTTTACGAAGCAGATCAAAAACTAACTTTTGCGCAGAAATAGGAAGATCCGTAAAGCCCTTAGAAAAGACAAAAGGGTTTACGACAACCAGACGACTAATCTTATTCGTATCCGGATTAATAAAGTTTGTAAGAGAAAACTCACTTGTGACGCCAGATAGCTTTTCTTGAATGAGGCCCAAACGTACAAATTTCTCAAATGCTATGTAAAATTGATCATCGCAACACGGATCTTCATAGAGATCATAAAGCTTTTTATAGATTTGGTGTCTTGATACATTTTCAAGCTTACCTTCTGAATTAAAACACACGTGTAGTGTAACCATGAGCATGATGTCTGCTTCTGTCACATGCCACACTAACCGGCCAACTCCATTAGAACGTGTTCTAAACTTTTCACTGGTGTGTATCTTTTCGGAGATTGAAAAAAGCGCATCAATAAAACCATCGGTTAGCGCAATATCCTTTGATCCGGATTCTTTATCTTTAGGTTGGGTGATTTCAAATACAATCTCAGTCACGTTGGGCCTCCTTTCTCTATATAAATGGACTCCAATGATGTAAGTGGTAGAATGGGATTGATCCATCGCTAAAATTCGCAATATAAAAACTAAAACAGCTTTTAAAGAAATTTCTTTGGTCTAGTTAACCATGAAACTTGACGCAGTAAGACAATGATTTTCCTCAAGCAGAACCCCTTAAAATGGAGATTCTAATTTTATCCACAAGTCTAAGGAATGATTTACCTTTTTACCTAATTCGACATTATCATTAACCATCTTTGTTGGTCAATCGGAGTAAAATGTATGATCAATGACGGAGTAGAATGTATACTTCCTTCAATAATACATTCCACTCCCTTAAGTATACATTCTACTCCCTACAATATACCTTTTACTCCCACCAACATACATTCCACTCCGTTCATTAACATACATTCTACTCCGTGATTCTCGCGAAATATATTTTATATTCGACCGAATAATCCACAGTTTTTAAACTTCCATCTCGCTATTTGTGCGTTTCATTCTGGAGGGTAAAAAAACAAGAACAAGAAATAAACCATGACGGAGTAAAATGTATGGTTTGTTAGGGAGTAAAATGTATGTTATTTTACGGAGTAGAATGTATGTTGAACATTGGACCAGAAATAAATAGTAAACAAAAATTGTACTTAGAGAGCCTGTACCAACAGCTCTCAAAGCATTTTTTGGGACGAGTCAAGTTCAATTGCTCCCGTCTTGCCTCGGTGACCCTGAAGCCACTCACTTGGTGTAAACTCAATATGGGTAAACTTACGTTTGCTTTTGCACATTTTGAAATCAGAGATGATATCTGCATCCAACAGGTGCGCAAAAGATGTTTCGATCGTCCGAATGGTCCTCGCACGATTAAAATTCGCATCATTTCCATCTTTCAGAATAATATGATCCATGAGCTGATCCAACGAGAATGACGTAGTCCCATTCTCAATAGCATCTAAAATATTTAAATAAATCATTCTTGCATAGGAGGTGGGCAACTCATTGTAAATCACCATATTAATGAAAAGATAATTGCCAGCCAGTAATGAATCATGTAGTACTTCATGGAAAGTTATTACTGCAGCTCGTTCCTTTCCTTCCTCTTCTTGAGTCCGTGCAATCCAGGCTAAACTCTTAATCGGTCTATGTTGAATCGTAGCAGAGTAGTATTCAGAGATCGCAGGATCAAAATATTCCTTGTACTCTATCCACGTCGCTGCGATATTTTTTAAACTCTTATGAATTAGTTTGTACTCTCCCCCAGAAGGTTTCGTAATCATAGCCTCGGCAAGGTCCTTAAATTCGAACTTGATTTGTTTATTCTTGCCTTGATTCAACCACAATTTAAACAGCCCTATTAACACTCTTGTATCATACGTATTTAATAAAGCCCCATTATCATTCTTGTATATCATAGGACGGAAACCACGTCGTTCTAACTCCAGGATATCCCCTCCTGTAAGTTTGTTCATCCCGTGAGGTGTTCCACTAAGAAAGAGTCCGCCTTTAATTAAATTTTTCTCTAAGATATGAGAATGCGAGTTATATTGTTTTCTATATTCCCGTTTCATTTGGATTGCCAGTTCAATCGCTTTGATAATTAAATCATGATGCACCTGTTCTAAGCGATCTGCTTCTGTAATTTTTTGACCGGAGCTTTGTATCGTTAAGTACCTCTTTAATAGCTCCCTCTCTTTATCTCTATATTTCTCCAATAGGGGTTTCAACTCGTGCAGATTACTATTCATAAACCCTTTTGAGATAATCTGCAAGTCGCTCTGAGTAAGACTCTCAATTTTCTCGGAATCTATTCCAACTTTTTGCATGGCAACCGTTTTTTGAGCAAGGGAAGAAATCTCATTGGATATTAGGTCTTTAAATTTAGACATATCTTTACTCACCTTCATTCCGCAGAATTCTCCTTTGTATTGTAATAGCTCGGCAGCATTAAGTCTATTATCCGAATCTTTAATAGGTTAAAACCCTACAACCTTGGTGCTGTCGACCAAATTACATAATTCGCAAGATTTACCTAAGATTCATGGCACAAAACATTGTGATTATGAAAAAACCTGGCTGAATGCCAGGAAAGTGGGGACACTTCTATTAGTTCAATACATCTTTATAATATGTAAGAAGATGGTCATTCGCTCGTTTCCATTCCAAATCATCCACAATGTCATGTAGCTCAGACGATGCACCTTCGGTTTCGACTACTTTAAAAAGGTTATATGATGTATCACTTGTGCTTGCTGCCACGTAACCTTGTTCCTCAATATAAAACATCTTCAGATACTTAAGCTTCGTTCTAGTATCCAATTTATCGCTAATAATAATTAAATCAACCGGAAAGTTCTCAAAATTACCACTCATCTTCTTCAGTCCCCGTTCTAATTTATTTATATAGTTCAGCTTGTATCTACATTATTAAAAGTAATAATTATCAAATCATAACAATTATATTCACACTCTAAATAAATGAATATAAGTTGTCAACTAAAACCATCAGGTTATGAAAAAGCAATTATTTGTCTTTGAAGACACCCTATCTCGCCTATATTAAATATCGTCATCATCTTCAATATCTGGTTGCAAATTTGAATAATACTCCGAAGCCGTCATCCCCTTGTATCCTGCTTTCAAATACGGTATGGAAACACCGATCAAAGAATCCTTTTCCATATGGTAATTGATAAACGTTTCTGGTCCAATGCCAGAAAGTAAACGTTCATCCGTAGTGTAGCGAACCTCGACACTTGGCATATACTTTCGTTGCAATTCAGAAAGAAACTTAACCCGGCTATCTCCATCCACAATCATAATAACCCGGGTTGGTCTTTGATGTTCGGGTAAGAACGTGAACGCGAGTTCCATACGCTGAAATCTCGTAATGACTTTGTTGATCCAGTCTCGAGATGGACGAAATACCTCTATCCAGAACAATTTAAAATCATTTATATCTTTAATGACTCTAAAGGAGGCATAAGGATAATGATTAGACTGGGCATTGGGGATTTTGATAGGCGGACGTCTGGTCCATTCAACCAAGCGGTCAATCCGCACCAATTCGCTATACAATTCATTTGCCGCTAAATCCAGAAAGAAAATATCCATAGATGGAGATCGCCCAGGTGGGAAAACGATCGGTTGGAGCCAGAACTTGTCTGGAAGTCTCTTTTGGAAAATAAGTTCAGCTGCTTGTGCGCTTGCTTTAGTTAAAGCATATACTTGAGGCTTTTTACGCTGCTGAGCACCAGTTAAAGGTGAAACCCATGAAAAGGCACATATAACTCCATTCTTCCTGCACTTTTTAATGAAATCAACCGTACTCCGATCATCTTCTTGACCTGGATTTAAGGATCTGTGTATCTGACTTCTTGTTGCTATTTTAATAGTAGAAAGCAGATCAAGTAGTTTAACTTCTTTTTCAGTGAAATGGCCATCTGATAACCTCGTTTCTAACCAGTACTGACCATTTCGTATCCCTTCATTTGCTTTAATGAAGACTTGCTGTGCATACGGATCGCTAAATAATCCAAACTCAGATCCGTCTGGCAGTAACATTTCTCCAATGTCTCCTGGGGAATCCTGGCCATAAGGATTCATTTCTGGAGGTACTGTCTGGAATAATGAAGCAGGATGTTGCTTCGCATGCAAATCAGATCCAGATTGTTCAAATTGAAGAACTCTTGAATTTGTAACCATTAGTGTATCACACGAACGCCGCGTCTATTTCCAGCATTGATGGATCTCTGAGGAAGGATAGTGATGGCCTTAATTCGTCTATCCCGGTGATTAATCTCGAGGATTTTAACGGTTACTTTTTTCCCTTTCTTCAACACATCCGGATTCGCGTTTGGTGGGAAGTTCGTGCGAACAGTTAAACCAGATACACCAACAAGCTCCAAAAACACACCATGCTCTGGGTGAATTTTAGTAATAACCGCTGTGTATGATCCGCCTTCTTTGTAGTCGCCAATTTGTCCCCATGGATCTCTCGATAGAACTTTCGCGTTGACTTCAAGAAGCCCACTTGGGTTTTCCTCTGTAGGAGCTTCGAGTTTCGTAATTTTAATATCGAGAGTATCACCGATCTCGAATTCGCTTCGCATATCTTCAATATAAGAGTAACTAACTTCCTCACTGTTCATCACGACTGGAACACCTTCAACGAGTAGATACAGGCGAGACATATCAATACCACGAATAAATCCGACCATAACTTGTCCTACTTTAGCAGACTTCCAAAAACGCCTTGCAGAAACCTCAAGTGCTTGAATCCGATCAGCTAAAAACCAATGGCCCTCGATATCCACCGTCTCTACAACAAATTCGAATTCTTTTCCCAGAAAATGATGAAGTCCTTTGAATTCGTAATTATCAATCCGGGACTTAGGAAGATAACCAAAAACTCCTTTGTAGTTGAGTTTTAACATTTCTTCCTTTTTGTCACCCAAACTCAATGTTTCTAATCCGATAGCTTCAGCATAAAGAACTTGTTTCACACGCTGCGATTCTTTAATATCAGCCCATCCTAGTTTTTCATCCCCAACATTATCAAAGCGTTGTTCAATTTGGCGCATAGTTACCCCTCAGCTTTCCTAATCTATTTGAGAATATACATGTTCGCCCGGAAAACAAAAAAAGAAGCACCTCGTACACATGTCGATGACATGTGTGCGAGGTGCTTCCCCGATCCGAACTTATTCAATTACTTATAATAGTAATGACAATCTTCCATATTGTCAACTATCAATCATCGTCTATAACAGTGCTGTCCAATTTGGTTATTCGGGACTGAGCTATTTCTTTTTGCTTAGTTCGGGCACCCCTCCCCGTAGCAACTAAGTCGCTAAGTTCCGGATCAATAAAGGTGTTAGAAAGTTGATCCGCTTGACCTGTCCTAGTGGGTAACTGATGTTCAATGTATTTTTTTGTTTGATCAGTTGTGTTCTGTTCAGTCACTTGATCTATTTCGATATCCTGAATCCCCCAGCCTTCATCTGAATCTATTAGTTCTGGTTCGCTACCTAGATCTTGCGGATCCATGTTCTTGTGACCTAGTTTTATGAATAAGTCATTCAATGAACTTTCAACACCTGAAGGCAGTGAAAGGCTCAGGTCTGCGGACTGTTGATCATCTTTCGAATCAGTGTTTTCTGAAACAACCTTATCTGTCATGGGCTTCATACTAATATCCTGTAATGTTTCTGAATAAAAACGATAATCCTCTTCATCCTCCAGTAATAAATTGATTGATTTCGGAGGTGTAGTACTTGAACTCGTTAGGTTGAACGTCTCCTCTTCATCCACTGGAATCAATGCAGGTTCTGACTCTTTTTCTTCTAAAGGATTGGTTGTAGTTTGACCCCGATTCCTTAAGAAATCATCCATGGCTACCACGTTAGCTACTGATGAATCAAGCATAGCTGCGGACTGCTCCGTTTCATTGTATTCACGTGTCATCATGGATGGGGAAGTCGGTAACAGTTCCACCAGATCTTCTTCTTTCTGTTGCACTGGCTGCTCTGAGATGTCCGCAGATTCACGTTCACCCGTATCGTCTGCTGCTTTATCGTTGAACAACGGCTTTAATAAGTGGATGTGAGCCAGTTTGTGAGCTGCAATAGCCAAAGGTTTGTGGTCTTTCGTCTCGAATTCAATTTTACCGATATTCATAAACTTCGAAAGGTATTTAGTTTCGGTAATAAACTTACCGTACGCACGGGTAGGGGCTTTCACACTACCATCTGCATCAACGAAATCAACAATGAAGTGTTTGAATTCTTGCTCCTTTATATCCGTTGGAGTGAATCTCGCTGCAAGGGTTCTTTGCATATTATGCCGCATCCCCCAGGACTGGTTAGGCATACTGACCGGTGTCATTGACTCATTGGAAGATTCTTCGACCTGCACTTCTTCACCAAAGTTATTAGAGAAGCGCTCATTATCCTCATATTCCCCTCCCCCAAATACGGTCTTATTCCGCGCAGAATTCAGCACAGTGTTGTCATATCCCTGCACAACAGCTTTCAGCTGACCCAGTGACTGAATTGCAATAAGCGTTCCGACTTTAAATGAACGACCAAGTGTTAACAAACGCACAAAAGCTTCGTTAATGTATAGTGGGAATTCATCGATATTGAGGAAAACAGGACAGCGTTTATACCCATTTTCTTCTGGTGGACGTCGAAATACAGAGGATTGAAATTGACGAATAAAGAACTGTCCAAAAGATAGACTTAGTTCTTCTAATTCACCAAGTGCGGTATTAACCAGAAGCACGCCTCCATCTTGAAGGAATTGATCTATATTTAATGCCTCTTCCCCTTCATTAGCCACCATGAGTTGGGATAACATTTCATTCATGACGATATCGTTTAGATACTTTTTACCACCGGCAACGTACTTGTCTTTTTTGTTTTCAATGATTTGTTTACCTTCGTATTTGTGCCCTGATGGATAAGTCACCGGATGAACGTTTTGTTCTTTGTCTCGGAACGTTTTATAATCCAGGACCTCACTTTCAAAGTATGATACGATCCTGTCGTAGCGCTGGAGAACAGATTTCTTGTTTGGGTCAAGTTCTGGATCAGCTTGTTCGCTATCGATTGCTTTACGAACTTCCTCCGTGATATTCGCAAGGTACCGAGGATCCGTGTACATCTGCTGCATTTGTACAATGGAAAATAAATCTCCATAACGGATTTTTCCTAACATCGTATACAAACTTGCCGTTTCACTTTGCTGACCTTTAAAGAATTCATCTTGGTCACCTGCCAACGCATCTAATACGCCTCTAAACGTTTCAGCAGCTGACTCTAGTGGTCCAACAAAAGGGTTAAACTTAATAGATCTTACCAAATCGGTTGGATCGACAATTTTAATTTTATGGTCAGGTATCCCTAGTTCTCTGCAAAGCTTTTGCACATCTCGGATCAAATCACCTTTGGGTTCGAGAACAACAACACCTAACTTCCTACCTCTTGCGATTCGAATTAAGTCTTGAACGATACGTATTAGAATAGATGTAGAGGTTTTACCAGTACCGGTAGCACCAACAATCAACTCGTGTAAATATCGTGAGCCTTCAGTCAATACGATAGGTTTGTTCGTATCCTTCTCCCATCCGACAATCACGTCAGATGATTTACCACGCAGCGTGAAGGACTGGCTTGCAAGTAAAGAAAACTCCCAGTTGTAAAACAGTAACTGGAGATCTTCATTTCGATAGAATTCTTTTGCAACTATGTACACTGCAAAGAGGGAGATGAAAACAGGAATACACATAAGAACAAACCCAAAGCTCTCCATAGACCTAACGACTAAATAGTCTTTGTCCGATTGAACAGTCACAAAGAAGTCGAAGAGGTAGTTTCGCACATACCAAGAAAAAACAGCTGTGAATGAGCATAAGAAAGGTATTCCAGACAGAATTGCAGCAGCTATTCTTCCTTTTTTGGAAGTCCAGCTAATTAAAGTCTTATACCCCCGCATAATGGGTTGGGTTACCGTGGAATAGATCCAAGTTAAGATAGGAAAATTTAACACGATCAGTATCCACAACGTTTCATAATGATGAAGTGGAACATAAATGAAATCAAGTAACATGATTAACAGTGTAGGAGGTTCTTCAAAGAAAACGCTTAAAAAACCCATAGTCCCGGAATCCACATTAAACCATTGTGCAAAAAAAATAAGAAATGATGAAAATCCGAGCCACATATTGATGACAATCATCATTGTGACTATAATCGTATGAAAATAAATACGATACCACTCATCCAGTCGCTCTCGGTTGTCGATCCACCACTTCCTTATGAACGATCTTAATTGGGGAGGCATTCTTTCATCTGTATTGTTGTTAGCAACCTTTTCCATTGGCATCCTCCTTCTACCTCTTATTCTGATTATGAAATTGAAACCTTGAAAACCTGTTAAAACAAAAAAAGAAGCACCAGCTATAGCGAAGGCTCGCTATAACTGGTGCTTCCAGTTTCCGAATATTCAATTTCTAGTTTCATTATAGCCCCTTGCTAAATGATAGACAAGAGTATGTTACTCAATGTTTTGACAATTGAATAGAGAATGGGTTAGTTTATACATTAGGAACGTATTTAGAAAGGCGGTCCAGTAATGTCTGAACGTAACATGGATAACAATAACTCCAGGAAAATTGTAATACTGAACGAATTAACTGAAATTTTAAAAGCACGTGAGCCTATGGATTATAGTGAAATCAATCCTGCTCTAAATCCAAATGTAGATGCTGAATACATAGCTAGCTTGGATGAGAAGAAAGAAGTTGAAGTTAAAGCACTACAACAAGCTTGGGAACAACTTGAAGAATTGCTATTCAATGATTTACAAATTACACTACAAGAGAAAAATCAATTAGTTACCTATCTTGGCCAAAAACTTAAAGAAGACAAACAGAAGCAAAAAAGTCGTGCTAAATCACGTACACAAGTTTGGCGATCAAACGAATGATAATTGACAGTAGAAGCACCTTAGGGGTTATCTCACCAAGATGCTTCTATTTTTTGTCGCTAGGTTGGTTAGTGAGTACACCAACATTTAAAAACGAGATCTTGAGTCATTCTCTAAGTCCAATGGATTTCCTTAATACCGTAAGTGAGGGAGAATCGAAAAACTATTCTGACTAAAATACGCCTGTTCATGAAGATTATCATTAAAAATGCTAAGAGCCTCTTCATACATCGTACCCCTATTGTCAGAACTGTTTAACTTCCCGAGTTGATATAAAATATGTGCTTTTTGAGGTGAGCGATCAGACCCTTGAAAAAAGCTGAGTGCCTTCTCAAGAGCACAGCGCTCCTTTATCGCATCTTTGCTAACTTCTCTAATAAGCAACGCTTCTAGTACATATGCTCGGTATCCTTCAGAGAACGAATATTCCTTAATGTATTCCTTACATGTGGCAAGTATACTCTCCGCTACGAGATATTCTTTTTTTTCTATTTCCAGCTCTACTAACATGAAAAGACATCTTACTTTCTGGGACACAATGTTTTCGGGAACTGTAACAGCAGTAACCTCTCTTAAATATTGAAACATATCTTCAATAATAAGATGTGGTTTAACACGATACATTACAAAAATGAACTCTAGTGAATTAAATAGACTTGCTAAGTCGCGTTGTCTTTGAAACCAGTTCATCGAACGAAATAACAATTTTCTAGCATTCTCATATTCTTCTTTGAGCCAATAGGTTATGGATAATAGGTAGAGTGCATGATAATAAGCCTGTTCGCTTCTTCCTTCAATTGTTTCAATACAAGTTTGTACGTGATATTCGGCAAGATCCATATAACCGATGTGTATATAGATAAGAGTTAAGTTATAATGTACATTCGAAATATCTAAACTAAGAACCCTGTCATCTTTTTCAACGAAGTTTAAAGCTTTTTTAAGTGTTGTGATCGCATCTTTAATATGACGCTCCTGTAACTGAAGCGACGCAAGAGCATTATAGGTGCGTATCTTTACTTCAACGCTATCTTTATCATAGACTTCAGCATTAATTACTTCATTATAATACTCCGAGGCCATGTCATAATCCAACAGCTCTCTATAGTATTCTCCCCAAAGAAAGTTAATGTGTATTATCATTTTCTTAAATGATAGTATTTCTATATTTTCTTGCAGTTCATGAAGAGAAGTTTTCAACCCGTCCAATAAACCTACGCTGAGACGATGTTTCGCTAAGCTTATTTGCTGTCTAATATTTTCTTGTTCCGTTATATATTGATCCGATTCATCTATAATAAATAACTCAACCGGTTCTTCTAATGCACCTGCAATGTCAACTAATTCTTCAAAGGGAAATTTAGCTCGTTTACCCTTTTCGATGTTGCTCAGTTTACCTGTAGCATAACCTAGTTTATTGGCGAGATCGATAAGTGTATATTCTTTTATTTTCCTAATTTCACGGATTTTTCTCCCTACTGATTCGGGATCAAGAGCTCTCTCTCTTTCCAGCATTTAATTCATCCTCCAACAAACAGATCACTATTTTATCATTATAGCGCTTATCGTTTTTTCTGTAACTGTCATCCACTTATGCTCATATTTTAGAAGTTCTCTCTGATCAAAATAGTCTTCAAAGGCACCACTTGAGGAACCAAGGAGAATTCTGTGGGAAAACCTCATAAATAAATTGGAGGAACGTGGAATTATGCCGTTTGGTACAGGTATGAATGTTCTAAGGTGGCAATTGCTTTCGATTTATTATTTTCATAGACCCTATTGTATCTAACGATATCACTCGAGATAGTCAAACATTAATCTCGGAAATATTTATTTCCTTACTTTTATATTAATCATAGGTTGATCATCGATTAACGTTTGAATTCTACATTGGATATTTTGTATTTCTAAGTTCAACTGTTCTTCATCTTCTCTCTGATTGCATGAGATACGATCATCTGAGTAGTATGAGGCAAAATAGCTCAATTCTGATTCTAGAAGACTAAGTACTAATTGGAGAAACTCAATTTCGCTAAGTTCTTCCTTATGGTTTGATGGAACTTTATGTAGGGTCAAGTGATTACCTCCTAATTCAATAGGTGGAGCACCCAGAAATTGAAAAAACCATTTCAAGGTGCTCCTTGTCGTAACCTAATGAATTTTCATTTTACCATTTTCATACTTTTGGTGCATTAGGAAATGTTAACCTTCCTATTGTGACTTCTTGTTATTATTCTCCAAATCCTTGTGGACCACTTCCATCAATCTGAAAATTAGTGCTGCTGCCTCAGACCGAGTGAGATCTTTCAACGGACGAAACGAACCATCTTGATACCCGTTGACTAATCCTAATTCAGATAGGTAGTTTACTTTATCAGCTGCCCATCCTGAAATTTTGGTCTCATCCACAAATCTCTGCTGTTCACTAGTTCCTGAAGCGTTCATTCCTCTCAACACATTAGCTAAGATCACCGATGCTTGTTCTCTTGTTATAAGTTCATGTGGTGCGAACACTTGGTTTCCCATACCGGCTATAACCTTATTTTTAATGCCGGCTGCAATATATTCTGCAAACCAGTCTTCTGGGCTTACATCCTTAAAAGTCCCTTTGTATTCTGCCGACTCAATTCCCATTAAACGGACGATTAATGCAGTGAATTCCGCTCTTGTGATCGCACGTTGCGGCTCGAATTTAGTTTCGCTAATCCCTGAGATTACTCCTTGTTGCGCCAAGAATATGATCTGTTCCTTATTAAAAGTACTGTCTATGTCTTCAAAGAACACTTGTTTTACAGGCGGAGTTGGTACTACCTCAAGATCAGCAGGTACATCTTTAATTGATTCTGTAGGTTTTGATACAGGTTGCCCGCTGAAATTTCCTCCAGAAGGTGCGAGGAAGCCCAAAGTCCGAGCAGTGATCTCTTTAACTTCACTCCGGTCAGAATTCTCGTTCTCTGTCCAAGCTTCCATCAAATACACTGTTCCCCCACTAAGATTTTTCAGCGTAAAGTGCTGATCCTTTCCTCTATATACTTCTGTCCCATGATGAGCAAGAACGAAAATTTCGTTGGCGGATGGGAGCGTCCAGGTGAAATCAACTTCATTCGTGGTTTTACCTACAGCTTTTACCTCGAAATCTCCACTTGGTAGCGTCTCAAAGATCGGCACATCGATCCCCTTAGCTTCACCAACTTCATTAAATGGAACTATTCGGTATGTTCCGTATTTCGTAGAGCTGCGAAGTCCAGTCAATGAGAATGATGTGTTCTCCGTGGATGTAATGATTGTATCATCATCATATAGGTTGTATCCTGTTGCACCTATAATAGGCTCCCAAGAAATCTCTACTCCATCGACATCTCTTTTATCAATAGATGGAGAGATGGTCATATCAGCGGGTAGTGTTGTTGCATCTAATGCAAAACCTTCCTCACTTATACCCGTGTCATTTAAGGTTCTAATGAAGTATTTATATGTCTTTCCTGGCTCAAGGTTTTCATCATTATATACAGACTCCGTCACTGTGACTTGGCCGATTTCCTCTCCACCTCGTTGAACAATGTAAGCTGTAGCCCCTTTTACCTTACTTAAAGCAAAATCTAGAGATACTCCATTCGATGTAGATGTGTAACTCACAGTTGGAGGAGCTGCAGGTAATGTAAGTAGAGAATGAGTAAATTCTTCTGATCGATCTCCTTGGCTGTTCTCCGTGATAAATGAAACCTCTTCGTTTGTTCCCGCTCTTAATTCAGTTAGAGTGAAGTTAGTTTCTTGTCCTCGGTAAACTTCCTCGCCCTGATACTCAATGACCATCATTTCATTCTTCAATGGAAGAGTCCATGAAAGCTCAGCTTCCGTTGTTTTAGGTTTTGAATTCACGATCAACCCTTTAATTACTGGAAGCGTCGTAAATTCTTTTACCGAGAATGCTATGGCGTCGCCTGCATTGTTAAATGGAACAACACGAATATTATTGTACGTTTGTGCACTGATTAAATTGTCCACTGATGCACTAAATTCGGTCGTTATAGTAATTAATTCTGAGTCAAAATAAACTTTGTACCCCTCTGCCCCCTGAATTTTATCCCACGAGATCGATACGCTATTATCTGATACAGACAGAACTTCAGCTAGTTTTGAAGATGTAGCTGGAACGGTTCTTGCTGTTAGTGCAAATCCTGTTACACTCTCACCTGACTTATTTGAAGTTTTAATAACATAAGTGTATTCTTCTCCAGCTTCTAGTCCATCTTCTTTAAATGAAGTTTCATTCAACGGGATTCGTCCAACTTCCTTACCGTCACGTTCAATGATATACTCTTCAGCTCCGCGAACAGCACTCATGGATAAATCGATAGTTAGGGAGGTATCCGTTATACCACTAATAGTGGCTGTAGATGGTGCTGTCGGTTTTGTTAAGCTTGTAAATGTAAGAGGCTCGGATTCAATACCTTCTACATTAAAAGAAGTGATGGTAAACGAATAAATTGAACCCGCACTTAAGCTAGGAATGATACTCTCCAAATTCGAAGTTGAATATTTATCGCCCGTTTCATTATTTAAAATTTGATAAGAAACAGCTCCCTTGACTGGAGACCATGTCACGTTAATTTGATTCGTTTCAGGATGAACTACAATAGAGTTCTCATTTACGACTTCTGTCTTTGTCGTAACTTGAACCGTCCTAACTTCTCCTGCTCCACTAGTGTTCTCCCCGTGAATCGAATAACTGTATTTAGTACCTGGAAGAAGTCCTTTATCTGTGTATCTGATATCTGATGAAGGAATCTTCGCAATAAGTACCCCATTGCGTTTAATCACATATGTGTCAGCTCCTGTTACTTGTGTATCAGAGAGATCAAGCGTTAGTGACTCTTTCTCGATGTCTACCGTATTCACGTTAACGGGTTTTCGTGGCAGCGTCTTAAATCCAAATTTTGAATTCTGGGAACTGACACCAAACTCATTGACAGCATGAATCACATATTCATAATTCGTTCCATCCGAAAGTCCGGTTATTTCGAGAGAAGTCTCCGTCCCTTGATACAATACGTTGTCGTCGTGTTCAATAATATATTCAATAGCTCCGGTTACGGGTTCCCAATTCACTTCTGCTTTATACGTTGCTGGGGATGACTGAACATTTGTAACGAATGAAGGTTTAGTCATCCATACATAAGCTGTCTTCTGACTTTCACCTGTTTGATTTATAGCCTGAACAGTAAATGTATGCTTTGAACCTGGAATAAGATCATTGACTTCGAATTCTGCTGAAGTCGGAGTTCCGACAATTTGTCCATCCATAGAGACAATGTACGAATTAGCGGTTGCTACTGTTTCCCAGCGAAGGCTTATAGTCGTCTCAGTCGTCTCAGTCACTTCAACTTGATTAGGCGAGTGAGGATTGGTTAAGAATTCGCCTCCTACAGAATCACTATAACCAGAGTTGTTGCCTGCTTCCACTGTGTAGTTGTACACATTACTACCTGAAAGCCCCGTAAGTTCTAGATGAGTCCCCGCAACTTCAAATGAACGGTCTCCAATCTTAAGTCGATATCTATCTGCCCCAGGTACGGGAAGCCATGAAACGGTAGCACTTGTTTCAGTTATTGAATCTAACTTTAATTCTTGTACTTGATCAGGGACGGTGATAGAGCTTGCCGAAACAGATGAACCTTGTCCACTCTCATTCACTGCAAAAACTTCAAAGGAATACGATGTTCCCGGAGCAAGATCTTGGACAACAGCTGTGGTTTGTTCACTAGGGACGGTTAAATACTCTCTGCCTTCTTGAACAATCACATAGTGGTCAGCTCCTTGAACTGCCTGCCATGTTAAGCCCAACGAATGCTGAGTCGGATTCACGATTTGTAAACCTTGTATTTTACCAGGTAGTGTCATCAGTCCATTTAAAGTAACTGTCTCGCCCGTTCCTGTTTCATTGGAAGCACTTAGTCCATATTGATATAACGTCCCTGATTCAAGACCAGAGTCTGTAAAGGTCAGTTTAGGTCCTTCAAATAGCGATTCACCATCTCTATTCAATGAGTAATAGGTTGCTGAAGTGACCGTATCCCAACCGAGTGTTATTTTCGTTTCCTCTATTTGTACACTTGCAAAATGACCAGGAGCAGATGGTAAAGATAAGAAACCAGCATTTCGACTAGAGCCTTCTCCGGATTCATTTATGGCAATTACACTTACGGAATAGACCGTCCCTGCAGAAAGTCCACTTATTAACTGTGCACTTGTACCATGTACGATTTGATCAGAAACAATTTGATTGTTCCTATCTCTCGCTATGATTCTATAGGAAGAAGCGCTCGTCACGGGATCAAAGGAAACACTCGCCTGACTATAATCAGTCCCAACCTTTTGAATTACAACATTTTCTGGAGCAAGTGGTAGTGTGAGCGTAGAAACAGTACTTGAGAAGTCACTGTGTCCAACATGATTCATGGCACGTACTCTGTATTCATACCTGTTTCCACCGTATAGAGCTTCATCTAAAATCTCATTTGAAGGGTAGTCTAGACTCCAAGTCTGACCTGTTGTTGTGTTTTCAATTTCAAATTGATACCCATCTGTGAGTACATCTTCAGGTAGATCAAAAGAAACTTTTGCGGTCCCTTCAGAGACATTAGTTACCTTTAAATGTTCAGGTACTTCGGGCAGCCTTTGTAGCCTGAGCGGGGAAGTCACGGTAGTGACTGAATTCCCTGCATTATCTTGTACTTTGGCATGCACGTACCATGTCCCTTCAGAATCAATAGTAACTATTTTTTCATTTTCATCAGCAGAATCCCAACTTACGGGTGCTTCTGCACTGTTAGTGATTTTAAAATATCGTTGATTTGGATCCACTCCTGAGTGTACATCAGAGTAAGTAATAGAAACGTCAATGTTTTTATCCGTCCAATCTGTAGTATTCGGAGTAATTGAAATTGACGGGTCAAGGTTATCAATAAATACTTTTTTGACAACTTCTTCTCCTACATTGCCGACTGCATCACGTGCTCTTACCGTTAAAGTAGTAATACCGTTATCATGAATTGTTCCAGTACTTCCTTTCACGAACTCGGTATCATTGATTTTATATTCGTAATGGATTGGATTATGATCTGTACTTCCATTAATAGAGAACATAACCGAATCCTGTGTCCAGGATGATTCACTCAACAAGACTTGAGGAGTTGACGGAGCCGTCTTATCAATCTTTGCCAGAGCTGATGACAATGCTCCAACATTACCTACGTTGTCCACCGTTCTTGCAAATATTTCAGTTTCACCTTCTGCTGAAATGGTTTCTTCGGCTACATAATCAACCCAGGCTCCTGTAGCTCCAAACCGATATTGCGTCTTAGCAACTCCGCTACCCTCATCTACCCCATCGGTAATAGTGAATGTCACGTTTTTGTTGGTCCACTCCAAATCACTCAATGTTAACTTCGGTGCTGTTGGACCAGTTTTATCGATTTTAGCTTCAACTACTGCTTCAACACTTATATTTGAAGCATTATCGATGGAACGTCCGTAAATTTCACTTCGTCCTTCCGTAGTAATGGAAAAGCCTTTTGTATAGTCTTTCCATTCACCCCCGGGACCGATTTTATACTGGATTTTTTGAACACCACTGAGATTATCCGTACCAGGAGATAACGTCACATTTACATCTTTATTGGTCCAGCTAGAAGGATCCAATGAGAAAATAGGTGCTTCCGGAGCAGTTTTGTCTATACGAGCTGTTGAAGAGGAAACAATGCTTGTATTTCCAAAGTTGTCTATTGTTCTAGCATAGATATCCTGAAGACCTTCTTTAGAAACTTCAAATGGCTCTTTATAATCCACCCATTCACCGGTTGATCCGACTTTGTATTGACTTTTCTGTACACCACTTAAGTCATCTGTTCCGTTTTTTACGGTCACTATTGCAGATGTATTAGTCCAACTTGAAGGAGCAACCGATACTTCAGGTGCAGTCGGTGCCGTGGTATCCTTAATGATTTGGCCCGCCGCAGTATATGCTGTTGCAATTCCCCCTCCATTTACCGCACTGACAAACACGTTATATTTCCCATCTGCAACTCCGTCCAATGGAATATTCAGCGTTGTCGCTGTCGTTGTCCCAGATTTTACAACTTTGCTATCTGCATCACGTAATTCATATTTGTATGTAGTCCCAGTTGGGTTTCCATTCGCTGACCATTTTACGGTTGGTGAGTTTCCTGTCTGCGTGACAGTTGCTGAAGTTGGAGTATTAGCATAGGTATAACTGCTAGTTTGAGTAGAATAATCCGTGTAAGAACCACTAGAATTTTTAGCTCTAACTTTAAAGACATAATTGGTATTAGGTGATAATCCAGTAACCGTTGCTGTATTAGCAGAACCTGCATTAATCGTTTGGTTCGTCGTGACATTGAGTAACTCATAGGTCACAGCTGACTCGTTCTCTTTTTTGTCCCAGGTGACCGTAAGACCATTGGTAGAAGTTGAACTGATTACGGGCTGACCCGGAACAACAAAACTTCTTATATTAAAATTGACTGTGTTTGCTGTAGAAACGCCACCTTTATCATCCATAACCCACACCTGTAAGGAGTGAGCGCCATCCGATAGGGTTGAAGGCAGTGTATAATTACTGCTAAATTGTTGATTAGATCCATTGGCCGTCAATGTAGAAAGAACATTTTCGGCCCCCCCATCTATAGACCACTTCACAGTCAGAAGATCACCGATATCCGTATCTTTGGTAGTACCGGCAATCTGAAGTGTTTGACCTTTGTAGTAGGATTGGTTAGCAGCTGGAGAACTTAAAGCAAATGAGGGCGGTGTATTCTGTGGGCCAATTCCCACAATGGTTGAAACTTTCCTCGATCCGCCGCTCGAAACGGTTTGTTTATCCCACCAAAACTGTGCAGCTGTGTCCCCTGCAGTAATCTGTTGTCCCACGTAAAAAGAGGAAGGAGGACTTCCGCCTGTCAAGCTGGCGTTCCCTGGGCTCTGATAAGCTCCCATAAAAATTCGATCTGCGTTTACTACGTTATATGTGTTTGCATAAAAAGCAGTGATCTGCACCCCACCACTATAATTTCTCCAGCCATTTTGAATAACTTCAAACGGTGAAGCATCATTACCGTTCACCATAGTATCCCAGTAAAAGGTTCCACCTAGATTTTGATTACCACTACCTCGATTGACTGCCTCTAACTCAACCTTCATGTACCCACCTTGTGATGTTGCATTAACAATCGACACACGAAGGATGAATTCAACATTATCTTTCTGACGTGACATTTCAATGATATTGTCATTAATTCTAAAGTAATTTAAAGGCAGCGAGTTGAAATTGATTCGTTCCCCGTTATAATCCAGGAACGTTGAAACATTCCCGGCATTGCTACCATAAAATACGTTGGTGTTTGGTAATAAAATGATACGGTAATTACCCTGATCGTTCATCTCCACTTTTACTACGGAAGATTGAACAGCTTTTAATGATGTCGTGTTGGAAACAACAGAAATAGTATCTACTGCTGCATAGGCCGCAGGTGTAAATACACCGTTTGCCACTAATGGGGGTGCAAGTAAAGCTAACGCTAGTACAACTTTAGTTGCTTTTTGTGCTGCCTCCCTAACTTTCTTTCTCTTCTTCAATAGTCTCCCTACCCTTCTAACTGTAAAAACAAAAAAAGCACCTCAATATTGGTGGTTAACCAATATCGAGGTGCTTCCCCGTTTCTACTATTAAGTTATTTGTATTATAAGCCATGGTCATACTGCTGTAAATATATTGCCTTAAACTCATGTTGATTTTTATGAACTGAAATTGTATTAACACTTCATCTCAGTGCTTATTACATTGAAACCAACCTGATATACGATTTTAAAAAAACTAATGATGCTATGATCTTAAGGAATGAGATTGCTTTTACACAACTACCTAAGTCATTTTCTTAGAAAATCGATATAAAGTTTCAAGTACTGCTTTGGCACTAATATCCGTGATGATAAATGAACACTACTAAGATGCACGGTACGAAACTCTACATCATTTAAGTTATTTAGCAGCAGTAATGGCATCATAGAAATGAGTGCCTTCACGAGGTTTTATACAAGTAATCTTTTTCAAGGCCACTCATCGGATCTCCTATAGTTCTATTTCTGTAACAATCGGTCCTTAGATTGCATTGGCAATACTTATGACCAACAATAATACCACTGCGAAGACAACCCCATACCCAAGTACATACAAGGTAACTCTCGATAAAGCCTTAATCAACCGATATGAGATATAAAGAAAATTCATTAACAGATAACTCATATGATCCTACCTTTCTTTAAAAATAAGAAAACGCACCTACCCAATACGGGCAGATGCGTGCTTCGCATATATTTTATTAAGTTATCTTTTACTCTATCATCCTTCATACAGCCTATCAACTGAACCTTCACAAAATATTGAACAATGTTTTAATTCTCGCGCAACTTTGGGTTGTATTCAATTAAACTTCATTATTGAGTTATATGTCATTTCTCCAATTGTTTTCGTTCCATAAGTTGTTTGTATATGGAAGCAGATCTTCTGAGAAGATCTGAAGGTATTCCTTCTTCACTCATTGTTGTAGGAGAGTGAACTGGTAACACTTCCTCTTTTGTTTCGATTCTTTTATATTTGTCCAAAATAACTATGTCGTGAAGCAACCATAAACTTCCTGATTGTCTTAGTAATCCTAATTTCTTATATCTCTCTAGGGATCCTCGTGAGTTATCCCGGCGTATTGTTCCCTTAGGTAGACCATATTTCTTCTCAGCTTCAGATGTAGTCATCACTTCTGAAATTATTTTTTTGCACTGATCACAAATTGTGTAGTTTCCAAAAAACGTTGGAATACCGTTCTCTTTCAACCAAACATTACATTGAGAGCAACGATAAGGTAGCCGCCCACCTTTAATTCGATCTACTTTACTCTGTAAATCTTGGATTTGTGCTTGTAAGCTAAAGATTTGAGTATGCAAATCCGGGATTAAGGTTCGCATCCCTTCCATAAATTTTTTTTGCTCTTGAAGGTGATTCAAGCGATTAATCAATTCATCGATCCAAGAATGTAGTAGGTTAGTTTTACGCCGGCCGGCTCGATAGTAGATCTCACCTACTACCTCATGTATAAGCCAGAATTTCTCCGATTTACGTATGAGAAACTGCGATTGCAGCATTTTAAGGGGACCTTCACAATCTTGTTTTACAGTCCCGGGACTTTTAATGTCAAGATCTCGTTCCATTTCAGTAGTACCTTTCACCTGCTTAATCGTACATAAACACCTTGGACATATCAGGATGCTACCTTTGTCCCCAAGTTTAGCTGGTTCATCTTCATTCCAAATAGGCTGCTTGCATAAATGGCAGTCTATCCGAGAAAATCTGAGGTTTAGTCTTTCTTTTCTCTGCTCAAAGCTTCTAATCTCTCCTTCGATACTAAATATCTGATAGGAGGCATCCGGGAGTAAGTCATAATTATCTATAAGGGTTCCAAGTGTGGCTCGAAGATCTTTTAGGCGTTGTTCATAATCATCCATTATATGCATATATCTCCCCCATCTCTAAGGTTCACTATTGCATATATTATATTCGAAAACGCACCAACTAGAAATGAAGCAGTTAAATGATTGGCTTCTTTTACTGTTCCTTAACCGTGTTAATAACTCATCTAATAAAGCATATCGTAATTCATCTATAGTATTATGTAGTTAATCATTAATGACATGAAAAATCGGGTTCTTCTCATTCCTTCTATATCAAATAGTTATTTTGGTATATTAGTTCCATTGCTAGTTTATAATACTGAGGTGATTCTCTTGGACATAAAAGATTACAAGGTGATTATTCTTTATATAGCTCCCTTGATTGTTGTTATCATATTTTTGGGTTTGTTGCTGCTTAAGCCTTTAAAGGTGCCAGAGGTTTGGACAGCACCTGGGAGTATTCTTTCAGTTGACCCCATTATTGATGCAAAACCAATTCGCGAAAGCGCTCAAGCCCATCCTACTAATCTTTACATGACTTATGTAAAAAAAACACAAATTAATTCTGTATGGGAGAAAATATACCTCGGGTCTGAGGGTTATACAAGAACTTCTGTTACAAAGTTCTATGCTTCAGCTTCTGAAAGCACTAGTGACTTTACCGAAAGAGATTTGACTATTTTAGATAAAGAACTTTTACCTTATATGAAACACACTATCGTAAAGGCTGCAATGGTACATGAGGAGATTGATTTACCAGAAGAAATATCTAAGCCAGTTGTGGTTTTTCATCCAGAGAAGTTTAAAACAGGTCAAGATCTTAAGGTTGGAGATGAAATTCTATTCATAGATGATATAGAGGTCGACTCACCAGAAGATATTAATCTTTATCTAGAGGATTTTAAAATCGGAGATACCGTAAACGTAATCGTTCATCGTGATACTAGCAACGTAGAGATTCCAGTGACTATAAAGGAACTGGATCGCCAAGGAAAAGCAACGTTAGGAGTTTATTTAAAAAACCAATTTGTTTTCAAAGGGTTATCTGTTGATGACGTTATCCATTTGGACAACAACTATTCAGGCGAGTCAGGAGGTTTCATGTTGGCATTGGGTTTAATACAGCAACTCGATCCGAATGTCGATTTGGCTAGAGGAAGGAAGGTTGCTGGCACAGGAGGCATAACTAGGGGTGGTGATATTCAGTCAATAAGTAACCTGGATCTCAAATTGCTTACTGCAAAGAATGAAGAAGTAGATATTTTTATCTATCCTAAATATCAAGAACAAGAGGTTGCCAAAGCAAAAAATAGCTACAATTTAGAAAACATTAAACTAGTAGGGGTAAGAAACTTACAAGAGGCTATAAACTACCTCAGTCAATAACTGAATTGTTATAGATCCCTTTCCAAATTAAGAACGTTAATATCAAGCTAAATAAACCGATTATCTGATATTAATTGAAACTCTGGTAAAGTGACTTACATCTGTGAGTCTGCCATGTCCGTATATAACTATAGAAATAGCCGTGACATAACTCAGTACAATTGAGAGACCTGAATGGAGTTTCTCAATTGTACAAAATAGATATTCTTAAGAAATAAAGTAGACTCTCAAGTCAAGCAAAACCAGGACTCAACTCCCCATATTTTCTGCTTCGCCAACACCTCTTGTAATGTAACATTTGTGGCCCGTTTGAACATGGATTTCTTCTATAATCTTATTGGCATGTGAAGAGTATTTTCTTCTCTCCCCCCATACATTAGTAAGGTTCATTTATTTCCTCCGTTTTTTTCTTCCTGATGTTATTACCTCTCTCGAATTTTCCCATACAAAACCTCATCAATTTTATTCATTACCAACTGATATGGTTCTATAGCTTCAGCAATTAATTGAGAATATTTCTGAGCAGTTTGATGCCCCTTTTTGTTTCCATCGTACATCATCACATGAGATTCTATTTCTAACGCAGCGATAACTGAATGGATTATATAGAGTGACATACTAAGATACAGATCATTAGAGGTACTATTAGTTTTGTGAATTGTTAATTCCTTATAAATAGTTGAGAATATGCTTAAATCAGACTCTTGGCTATCGTAATTATCAGTAGACCTCAACCATTCTTTAGCACAAT
The DNA here is from genome assembly GCF_008386395.1 of Paenibacillus sp. 37. Taxonomy (NCBI): domain Bacteria; kingdom Bacillati; phylum Bacillota; class Bacilli; order Caryophanales; family Paenibacillaceae; genus Paenibacillus; species Paenibacillus sp. 37. The sequence goes on from NZ_CP043762.1 coordinate 248,709, forward strand.
TCACTCGATCTAAAATCATTCGGTTCCAAAATCCTAAATCATAAGAGTCTATTTTAATCCTAATGGATATATGAATACCTGGGATAAGCTTTTCTGCACGTAAATAATACATCGTATCTTGTATTGCTATTATTGACTGACTAGAGATGGATTCGATGTCTTGCTCTGCTTGATCTCGAACCTCTTGTGGGCCTCGTAATATCGGGTCCATGAATTCAACTCCTTAAGCCCTAAACTGAGTTAGAAACTAGTGAATGGTTAAACACAAAAAAAACGCACCTTGCCCAAGATTGGGTAGATGCGTACTTCGCATATGGATTATTTGATTCTCATAAAGATAACATTATTTAATGTGTTTCTCAACACTGGATGTTGGAAAAGGTCTTGAATCAGAAAGGTCAAATAATTAATAGATACACCTATTCATTTCTAAGTGAAGAGATGAACGGAATCTTACTCCCAACAACCTTCCCCCAAAATGGGTCTGCTTATCAAAGGTTAAATAAAATACTTATATTACTGAATATATTATGTAATATTTAATTGTTCAATTATGTACTATTTTATCGAGTTCAAATTTCCGTATATTAATCGGGTTCATTAGATTATCTTTATGAGATAAGGAAGCGAATGCTAAACATTTAAATGCATTACTATTTTCCCGGAGCAAGGTAAATTCATCTTATGGTTAATGAATAATAATATATTACTGAATATAAAACTTAATACTCAAATCACTTTGCTCTATAGAATATCGTCTACAGCTTAAATAGTAAGTATTATTGTTCAGTAATATTAATATATTATTTAAACTTAATACTTCTATTAATCGCACAACTAAGAAATGTCCAGCTCTTATTAATTTTGACTGTTGTTCATGTAGAAAGGCAAAGTAAGGAATTTAGTAAGGAGGTATTTGTTACACAATGCAAACTTACTGAACTCAAATAGGAAAGTACGGAAAATAATCAATAATACTTCAACCAATCAGCGAAAAACATCACACGGCATTCTGCCGACGAAATTGCACCATCTTCAAGACGGAGCAATAAAAAACGCATAAGAATACATAGAGTCACTAAATATCATAACGCTGGTTACAAATCATACAGAAGAGAGGTTTACTCGTGATGTCTGTTAAGAAAGTAAAATGGTATGGGAAACAACTTGTTTAATTGGGGCAATGGGTCCAACAAGCGAAATTATTTCATTCTGTGGAATAGATACAGAAATACTTTACACATTCATATAGCGGTCTGCATAAATTCATTCTCATGAAGATTGAGGATGTAAGTACGAGCCTAAACTCTTAACTGATTGTTACGAGAAATTCATTCAATCGGTACCGCTTCCCAACGCGTTCACATTTTCGATCGTTGTCTAAGTAATCGCAGTTTACATAGTTCATATTCCCTGGAGACTAACGGTATATAAGTTTCTTCAGTGTTTCGATACTACTTAAGATAAAAAATATGTATATTAAGCTGGTATCAGATATTTCATTTCATCGATCATTTATATGCTGAATAAGTTACAAGTTGCGTGGTACATAGATAAATCAGATACTGAATAGTTATTTGCAATGAATTGATACGTTATCGTAGATTTGATTATTCAATCATTTAATTATTTATCGATTTTTCTGTTTTATTCTTTCTCTTCTTGATCTGAAGTAGCTCTCAAATCCTTGATAACACTGGGTTTACTAGCGATCTAAACTCGGAAGAAGAAATTTATTATTGACTGATAATTTGTGAGTGAAGATTTGGTGCGTTATCGCATTTTATATCATTCAATCATGTTATAATCTATAGCTTTCTTAAGTTTTATCCTTCCCCTTTTCAAAAAAAGGATAAGCTAAACCCTTGATAATACTGACTTTTCGTAGATATTTTATAGAATTCATAATCATAATATGAGATTGCCTAGATTCGTAGGGACAAGATGTAAGTGCACCCAAATTACATTATCGATTCGACTAATTTTAAAGTACCCATCAACAGCATCTCCAAATTAGCTAGATGATATACTTCAAACAATTAAAGATTAAGGTGGCGAAATAATATACTTGAAGGAGAAAACACACTTGATAGCTTAATTAAGATTGAGTAGCTAATTAAAACTTTTTTTACGGAGATTCTATATGATTCGTATACTTTTTATAGAGACCTTAATATGTAAGTAAGCATTATCTTAACTAATACGTCTAGGTGATTACAGCGAAGGAACACTGTATTTCACAAAACGGATTACTTAGTCTTTCCTCCTTGATAATCTTCAACTCTATTGAAACGGGTAAATGTTCACATTACTCATTAAGTTGAGTTCCAAAAAATGTTGTCGCTACTCAATACTACTGAAAACAGCTAAACAAATTTTAAGAAATATACGAAATCTCGTGTATAGCAAATCCTTAATGTGTTAATACTATTAATAGGGAGCTTTTAATTCGCAGTATAAGCGTAAGCGTCATATGAAATTTACATAATATAAATATATTCAACAAAGTATTTAGTTTACTGAACATTTTTGAAATTCAGACATTATATTTTTGAATAAAGCAATACGCTGTGTTAATGCAACATGCGATGGATTGGTGAGTTGTTTATAAATTACATATTATGATTATAATCAAATAACTACACCTGAATTTAGCGTCTCTTAGGGATTAGCTATTCTGCCAGGTCACATGAGCTGTACATGTAAACGCACTAGATTTTTTTCATAATACTAAAGTATTCAGTTTATTATTACTTTAAAAACATTGTTTAATATATCAGATCTTATCGGAATAAGATGATGTGGTTGTTTATCCCAAACTATATGTTTATTCAAAGTGCGGTTATGCTCTGCGAAAGACTATCAAACGAATCGAGTCAAATTTCCATAATAGATCATAACAGTGTTTTACAAGACATAATGCACCTTATTTATTACAACATATATTACGTAATATATGAGTATTCAGTTTTATATTCGATTTTAAGTGTCAATTCACACCATATCCTAGCGGAAGTTAACTCAATTAACTAGTCTGTTGGCATCAACAACGTATTTGTGTGAACAAGCCATATTCTTACTTAATACAAACGTATTCAGTTTACTATTACTTCTAAATAATGATTATACAAGCAACCCCTCAGTTCATGGTAGATTAAGCTTAGGGGTTTTAGTTACCACACTCCATGAATGTACAGTGTACGTAAGAAAAGCGAATTTCAAAGGCCACCGACAATATAAATCTCCAATGGATGGCATGAAGTGATCTTATGAGAATACTACATGTTAGCTTATAAATCACATAATAAATTCAGTAACGTATTGAACACTCAATATGAAGAATCATTGTATCAAAAAGTTACTCTCTCATTAAAATTACATAAACTGTTACGTTGTATATTACGTAATATATAAGTATTCAGTAATATCATATTTGGGGTGTAGCACAACAATCAATAGATGATTATACATAATCAATGAGTATTCGTGCTTAGTAATGTATACTTCTTATTCAGATTACTGAACTTGAATATATTCATTCAAGTACTGAGGTTACTTAATACTTGATGACACCACAACTGATCATTTTGTCGCTTTATCCTTTTTCTATGCGTTAAAGAAGGATAAGTAAATAACTTTCAAGTCAGATAACCTGAATATATTCAGTTATATATTCAGGTTACTAAACGTGAATAATCATCCCATACTACAAGCACAAGATAACTCAATAATACCTCTGACGGGATCAACAGGTACTCGTCATGAACAAGCCAGATTCTTGCTTAAACAAACGTATTCCGTTTACTGTTAGTTGAAACTAATGATTACACAGGCAGCCCCACTGCTTATGCTGGATTATGTCGAGGGGTTTTAGCTACGACACCCCATGTATGTTCAGTATCGGTCAAGCTGTACAGGAGAATTCGAAATACCATCATGAGTATAAATCTCCAGTACGTGGCTTGATATGATCTTATGAGTGTACAGGGTTAACTTATATATTACATAATATATTCAGTAACTTATTCACTATTCAATATGTAAAATTATTCAATCAGAACGATCAGTATCTCTTTTGAAATAACAAATTAAATCATATATTACGTTGTATATTACGTAATATATAAGTATTCAGTTAATATTACATTTGAAATTAAGCACTACAATCAATAGAAGATTATAAGGGATCAATCAGAATCTATTCTTGGCAATCTATACTGCTTTTTCATATTATTGAACTTGGATTTATTCAATTTAGTATTTAGTTTACTGAATATTTTATAACACTACACCGAGTCATTAATCGCTAAAAGGAAATATGTCTTGATTCTATACGTTATAAAGAAGGATACATATGTGATATTCAAATAAAGTAATATGAATATATTCAGTTATATATTCAGGTTCCTACGCATGAATAGACACCAGATACTAGAAGAACGTTAACTCGATTAACTCCTCTGTGGGTATCAACAACGTATTAGTTTGAACCAGCTAATTTCTTCCTTAATACAAACGTATTCAGTTTACTGTTACAGTTAGCCCCTCAGTTTATAGTGAGCATACTTTAATGTATGTTAACTGTACCGTTAAGCTGTACAGGAGATTTCGAAAGGCCACCGAGAGTAGATATCCCTATCTTGTGGCTTGTTGGCCTCGTGTGAATACTCACTGGTAGTATTAAATAATATATTCAGTAACATATTATACAATGATAATGAAGAATCATTGTATCAGAAAGATTAATGGGTTCTTGAAATTACATCATCTATTACGTTGCATATTACGTAATAGATAAGTATTCAGTAGAAACTAAATTGGAATGTGGAAACACAATTCAATAGATGATTATAAGTCATCAATTTGTATTCATGCTTGGTAGTATAAACTGTTTATTTAATTTAATGAACTTGAATATATTTAATCAAGTATTGAGTTTACTGAATAGTTTATAACATCACAGTCGCTCATTTATCGTTAAAAAGCGAATATGCATTGATTCTATGCGTTAAAGAAGGCTACGTATGTAACATTCAAATAATTTAATATGAATATATTCAGTTATATATTCATGTTACTTCATATGAATATACATCACATACTAAACTAAAAGCAGAAGTTTATTTGAATAACACCTCTACGGAGATAAATAACGTATTAGTAACATACAAGCAATGCTTAATATAAACGCATTCAGTTTACTGTTACTTGGACCTATTGATTATACAGTCATCCCCACCGCTTATGGTGGTTTAAGCCGTGGGGTTTTAATTACGACACCCTATGTATGTTTAGTTTACGGTGAAATTGTACAGGAGAATTCGAAAAGCCACCTAGAGTATAAATCTACTTTGGGTGGCTTTTAATGGTCTTATAAGAATACTAACAGTTAACTATATTACATAATATATTCAGTAACGTATTAAATACTTGCTGAGAAGAACATTGTATTGAAAAGATCAGTATTTCTTTCGAAATTATAAATTACATCATATATTACGTTGTGTATTACGTAATATATAAGTATTCAGTTAGTATTACATTGGAATGTAACACTATAATTTAATAGATGATTTATAAGTCATCAATGAGTATTCATGCTTGACAGTAGATACACATTATTCAGATTACTGAACTTAAATATATTCAATTTAGTATTTAGTTTACTAAATATTTTATAGCACTACACCGAGTCATTAATCGCTAAAAGCAGATATGTCTTGATTCTATACGTTATAAAGAAGGATACATATTTGATATTCAAATAAAGTAATATGAATATATTCAGTTATATATTCAGGTTCCTACATATGAATAAACATCACATACTAAACACAGAAGTTTATTCGAATAACACCACTACGGGGATAAACAACGTATTAGTAACATACAAGCGCTAAAATCTTGCTTAACATAAACGCATTCAGTTACTTGGAACTATTGATTGTACAGTCATCCCCACCGCTTATGGTGAATTAAACCGTGGGGTTTTAGTTACGACGCCCTATGTATGTCTAGTATACGGTGAAGTCGTACAAGAGAATTCGAAAAGCCGTAGAGAGTATAAATCTCCTTTGGGTGGCTTGTAGTGGTCTCCTAAGAATACTAACTATTATTTATATTACTTAATATATATTCAGTAACGTATTATATACTTGCTGATAAATTGTATCAAAAGATCAATACTTATTTTGAAATTACAAATTACATCATCTATTACGTTGTATATTACGTAATATTTAAGTATTCAGTTAGTATTCCATTTGAAATGGAACACTACTATGCAATAGATGATTATACATCATCAATGAGTATTCATTCTTGGCAGTATGTACTGCTTATTCAGGTTACAACACCAGATCATTTATCACTAAAACGGGATATGTCTTGATTCTATACGTTAAATAAGGATACGTATGTGACATTCAAACTAAATAATATAAATATATTCAGTTGTATATTCAGGTTCCTACATCTGAATATACTTAACATAGCTGAAGCAAAAGTTTATATTATTACTGCCTTTGTGGAGATCAACAACGTATTTGTAATAATCAAGCTCAATCCTTGCTTAATATAAACATATTCAGTTTACTGTTACTTTGAACAAATTATTATATAGTCCGCCCCTCAAGTTTATGGTGGATTAAGCAGAGGAGTTTTAGCTACCATACTTTATATATTATGCTTTACAAGAGAATTCGAAATGCCATTGATTTTATTTTGAGGCTTATAGATCTTGTCTGAATACTGAAAGGTAAATTGTAAATTACATAATATATTCAGTAACGTATTAAATACAATCTCAGAAGAACCTTTGTATCGAGAAGATTAGTATTCTTTTGATAATATATATTACATAATCTATTACTTTGTATATTACGTAATAAATGATTATTCAGTTTTGATAAATTTTATATGAAGCACTGCAATTCAATAGATGATTATAAGTCATCAATGAATATTCATGCTTGACAGTAGAAAAACATTATTCAGATTACTGAACTTAAACATATTCAATTTAGTATTGAGTTTACTGATTAGTTACTACACCACACAGGTCATCTATCGCCAAAAGCGAACATATCTTGATTTTATGCGTTAAAGAAGGCTTAGTATGCAACTTTCAAATAAGTTAACCTGAATATATTCAGTTATATATTCAGGTTACTACATATGAATATACATCACATACTAAAAGCAGAAGTTTATTCGAATAACATCTCTACGGGGATAAACAACGTATTAGTAACATACAAGCTGTATTCTTGCTTAATATAAACACATTCAGTTTACTGTTACTTGGAACTATTGATTATACAGTCATCCCCACCGCTTATGGTGGATTAAGCCGTGGGGTTTTAGTTACGACACTCTATGTATGTCTAGTATACGGTGAAGTCGTACAGGAGAATTCGAAGAGGCACAAAGAGTATAAATCTCCTTTGGGTGGCTTGTTAGTGGTCTTATAAGAATACTAACTGTTACTTATATTACATAATATATTCAGTAACATATTATATAGATGCTGAGAAGAACATTGTATCAAAAACAGCAGTATTTCTTTTGGAATTATAAATTACATCATCTATTACGTTGTATATTACGTAATATTTAAGTATTCAGTTATTATTCCATTTCAAATATAACACTACTATTCAAAAGATGATTATAAATAATCAAAGAGTATTCATGCTAGGCAGTATGTAATGCTTATTCAGGTTACAGCACCACACCAGGTCATTTATCACTAAAACGGATATGTCTTGATTCTATACGTAAAGAAGAATACGTATGTGACACTCAACCCAAATAATATAAATATATTCAGTTATATATTCAGGTTCCTACATCTGAATATACTTAACATAGTTGAAGCAGAAGTTTATATTATTACTACCTCTGTGGGGATCAACAACGTATTTGTAATAAACATGCTGAATTCTTAATTAATATAAACGTATTCAGATTACTGTTACTTGAAATTATTGATTATATGGTTAGCCCCTCAGTTTATGGTGGATTAAGCTGAGGATTTTTAGTTACGTTCGGAGTAAGACAGTGAATTTTAGAGGACACAGGGGGTATAGGGCAACCATTGGATGCTTTGTAGCGGTCTTATGAGAACTCTAAAAGTTAACTTATATATTACATAATATATTCAGTAACGTATTGAACACTCAATATGAAGAATCATTGTATCAAAAAAGTTATAACTCTTTGAAACTACATAAACTGTTACGTTGTATATTACGTAATATATAAGTATTCAGTAATATAATTTTTTGTATGTAGCTCAACAATCAGTGGGTGATCATACATAATCAAAATGTATTCGTGCTTAGTAATATATACTGCTATTCAGATTACTAAACTTGAATATATTCAATCAAATATTGAATTTACTGAATAGTTTTATATAACCACTCTGATTTATCGCAAGAAGCGACTATGTTTTGATTCTATACGTTAAAGAAGGATAATGAGATGCAACCAATAAAATAACCTGAATATATTCAGTTATATATTAAGGTTACTACACTGAAATACAAGTATCATAATCAGAAGCAAAAGGTAACTTCTCTGTGGAGATAACACTGTATTTATAATGAACAAGCTAATTTGTTCATTAACACTAACGTATTCAGTTTACTGTTACTTGAAACTATTGATTACACAACTAGCCCCTCAGCTTATGTCGATTTAAGCTGAGGGCTTTCACTTTATGTATGTTCAGTATAGGGTCAAGCTATACAGGAGAATGCGAAAGGCCACCGAGAGTAAAAATTTCCATTTTATGGCTTGTAGTGATCTTATGAGAATCCTAAAAGATTATTATATATTACATAATATATTCAGTTATATATTCAAAGAAAAATGATTTATAGTGCTCCAATGAGTACTCATAGTTGGCGATATATAATGCCTACTCAAATTACTGAACCCGAGTACATACATTTATCTGTTGAGATTACTAAATAGTTTTTATCACCAAGCAGAATATTTATAACTAAAATCGAATATGTTTTGAATTGTTTATAAGTAACCTGTGATTTTTATCCAATCCAAATAATATGAATATATTCAGTTATATATTCAAGTTACTAAAGTTGAATATACTACAAGCAAAAGGTTACAAGTTTAACTCCTATGTGGGGATCAAAAACGTATTTGTAACAAACAAGCTAATTTGTTCATTAACACAAACGTACTATTACATAATATATTCAGTATAATAATAAATTTAACTTAAATATTTTAGTGTTACGTAATATATTCATTCAAGTATTAAGTTTTGTAATATATTTCTGAATAAGTGACTGAATCCTATAAAAAAGATTCTAAAAGTACACAAGGTAAGTCAATATTATATTGAAGAATGGGTAGAATTCGAAAAATATTCAGTATAAGAATTTGAGGATTTAATCGTGACGCAGAGCGTCTAGACTGTAGTTATCTATAAGACACAAAAAATTTATTCAACAAGAAATAAATTTAAGGGGTTGGATTGAATATGTTTCCCGTTTTTATCGAACCACTTATTCTCAGAAACATTATGCCAAAGATACTTCTTAAAGATAGAATCGAATTTAACCTTCTGATCACAACCAATAAAATCAAGAGAGTGTGGCTTTTTATCCGAGTAAAGTAAAACAGGGATAACCTCAATTGCATTAATCCTTTTCATGGATTCAATAGTTTCGAATTTTGAAGCGAAATCTATTGCCTTACAAATACCACCAGTTTCATATTCGTCGAACTTAACATAAAGAAAAACCTGATGTTCATTGCTTTTAAGACGAGTTACTGTAAAATACGGCTCCCAACCTAATATCTTCATTTCGTTACCATAAAGATAACAAAAACTTGAAAGGGAGGAGGCATTCGTGAGATTTTTGGAGGGCTTAGGTTGTCCAATAAAAGCTTGATCATTAAGGAGTGGTCTTAAGTTTAAATTCAGTTTATTTTTAAATAAGTCTCCTTCATTTATAAAGGAAAGCACCAAACTTTCAAGTGATTCAATATTTCCTACATACAAATTTAAAAATGTGCTCCAGTTTTTAATGGTGTTCAAATAATTCCGCTGAATATTCAGCCATCGAGACCAAATACTTTGACGCGCAGTCGTTACAAAAAAAATAGTACTAGGTATAGATGTGGCTAAAGAATCTCTCTCAACCCCTTGGCTTATATATGACAGATATTGATTGTACTTAGAAAACTTCTCATATAAAAGTTTGCCTTTCTCCGTTCCCATATCAAACTCAACCCAACAGTGAAATTCCTTGTCAGTACCATTAGGTCGAATAATAAACTCTCCATCGGGCCTGAAAATTTTCTTAGTTTCTATTTTAGTATTTTCATCCATAGAGGAGAACTCAACTGAAGCGTATCTATTATCAATAAAATCATATGTGAAATTATGTTTTAAAGATAAGAGTTCCATTAAAACATTGAAATCAATACCCAAGTTATGATGTTTTTGCAGTCTCTCTTTTGGAGCGCGATAAAGTTCATATGGAAAATAACCGTGTTGATTATTCCAACCTGTATTTCGATAACCTTCAATCTCAGGGATATCTAAAAGGCTGTAAGCTATAGATAATCCTTCTTCTGATAAAGTTAAAACCTTCGTATCATTATTAAGTTTAGCTGCCACCTGAATAATACCGGTCTTCTGCATTTGAGCCAACTGATTCCATGTGCTTCTCATTTTTGATAAGTTAAGTAGTTCCCATGAGAAATGAGGATAGGTTAAAGGAATATTATCCGGATCCAAAAGAAAAAACACTTGATACGGGGTAAGACTTCTATAAATAAAGAGACATTCAATTATCTTACACTTGGTCGGAGAAAGTTTATGTATTGTTCGAACATCCAATTTGATGACAACTCCTTTATAAATTTGCTTGAATATGATACATATTTACTAACCTTTATGAACCCTAATTTCTTGTCACATAAAGCAGTATGTCGAGATTAACAGAAAAAAACCTTATGTGACAACGAATTTGTCGACCTTTTGTGGTCGATATATGCAATGACAGACATCGTGACAAGTTCAGTGATAACAATAGTGACTCAGTCACCAAAGTTATCACTGAATCAATCATTAATGTAGTCATTAAAATCATCATAATATTGTTTGAGTGTAATATTTTTCAGAAACGAAATATTATAAAAATAAATGAGAGAAATCACACTACTATTGTGGATACTCTCCAACAGACCATTAAGAAGAGTAGAAAAGCGTTTATACTCTCCCCTAATGTAAATAATGATAATATGACTATATTTAAATAAAATAGAGTCACCCTAGGGTCACTCTAAATTAACAGCTTTAATAAAAATGTCTCACACGAGAAATCGTTATAACAGATAGAGTATTACAGAATTCATATTAGATAAGATAGCATTCTTAAAATAATATTTAGATATATTTGCTAAATTAATATTAAAGCGATATACTTAAGGTAACCCAGAGGTGACCTTAAGGTGACCTCTAATCAGGGGGAGGTGAAGACTGAGCATGTCAGAAAAACTTTATACAGAGGTGCATTATCGAGCATTTCTTGATAAATTAAGTGAGGCTCACATATCGGTATTGAGCATTATTACAGACAACAATCTCATCCCAAAAAAAGACATCATCTCTATGATGAGTGAGGATTATTCTAAAAATCCAGTTGTTGCAGCAATAGATGCTCTTTTGTTCGCTGGTTTAATATCATTCGAGTATAGCAAAAGGCAACATAAGTTCTTTCTTTCTGATGACGGTAAAGCATTCACAGAATATGTAGCAAAACAATATGAGGAGGAAAATTCTAATGGGTCTATCTAATAGTAAAGTACTTACATTCATGAACGAAAATGCACTAATCAATGACGTCTCTCTAAGATTTGGTGTAATTGGAGCAGGGCAGAAAGGTAACAAAGATGCAGATATTTTTGCAGGTTATACATATGCAAATGGAAAACAAATATATCCTAGCCTTGCCGTGAATTTTTCTAAAAATGACATGCTTCATCTTAAGAACATTCCGGTCGAAGATCGCATACATTTTGAAGATTTCAGAGGTGCTGCCCGAACACCTTCTCTTGTTGTTGAGAATTTCGATCCACAATTGAACCCAAATGCAGACAAGATGCGTAATCAATTGATTGAAGCAATGGAAAGAAAATTCATGGATGTTGATCATTTGTTTATTTGCGCTGGAGCTGGTGGGGGCTTTGGTACAGGCTTTATTTCACTAGTGTTAAGTTTAATAAAAGAACAGTTTTTTCCGGTCCCTATAACTCTTTTGCTCTCAAGTCCATTTGATGATTTCACTGAAATGTCTAATGCAATTCTTCTCCTCGCAGAAATCAAAGAATTCATTGAACTTCAAAATGAGCTATTTAGTCCAGGTCAAGAAAAACCACTTGGTAGTGTAATTCTTACTGATAACAAGAAACTATTTAACGACTTTACAACCAAAAAAGAGAATAGACTGAACAGTAGTACTTTGATTTCTTGGAAAGATGAAGGGAACGATGCGATTATAAGTACTATCCATGAGGCTAACTTGATTCCTGCTAACTTTGGATCAGACAATAGTACTTATGATCCTTCGGACTTTATTAAAATCGTACAACTGTCAGGTGGTTTCTTGAGTATTCACAAAGCTAGCATTGAAGCCCCTTACGAAAGTAATACTTTGAATAGTAAAATGAGAAATAGTATTCAGTTGGGCTACTTTTCTTGTGGTCATGATTATGAAACTGCAACAATGTATGGTGGTTTTGTACTTAGACCATCAAGTGCATCAATATTCAAAGATGTCAAAACAGAGCAGACTATTAAACAAGTAATATCAGAGTTTAATGATACAGCTCAAGGAAAATATGGAGATCCTATCTGGTTTGATGAATACGCGGTTGTCTATACTATTTTTAGTGGGATGACTTTACCAAGCCGAGTCGTTGAAATGACTATAGAATATGATGAAATGTTAGAAAAACAAAAACAGGTGAAAAACAAAGATATCGAACTGAATATCTCAGGTGTAATGGAATCTGTAAAACAATCCACTTTTAATCCATATCAAAAACGAGGAGCCAACAAATTTGGTGGTGGCGCTTCTGGAGGCTTTGGGGGATCTGTATTCAATCGAAAGCAAGAAAATCAAATTGAAGAAGAAGTTGCTTCAACCACTGAAGAAATTTCAGAGCCTAATAACAGATTTGGAAGCAACTCGGATGATACTAAACCTACAAATGTTTGGAATAAAATTCAAAACCGTAAATAGGTTCTCACTCAAATCACTAAACGGTTTAAATTGTTTATAGCATAAAATACTAAAAAGAGGTACAAAGGGCTTATTTGCTCTTTGTACCTCTTTCTTATTTTGAAAATCAGTAAGTTTATAATTTAAATTCCTTATTTTCATTCACTAATTCTAGCACAATTCTTAGACCAGAGTTAATCATTTTCGTTTTGTAGCCTTTTTTCTTACCAACACATAACTTATCTAATTCAGCCAACAATTCATTTTCGATTAGATACGTTTTACGCGTATGTGTTTCTTCTACTTTTAAATCAACTGTGTTTGACAAAGATGAAATAATACTTGATATCCCGTTAACAGCTGAAACTTGTGGATGAGAACTAACAGGTGCTTGCTCATTGTTCTGTTTCGCCTCTTGAGTTTCTTGTTGAATTAACTCTTTAGCAGGATCTTGTTGTACTGGTTGTTGGTATTGCTGTACTAAAGGTTGTTGTACTGGTAGTGATTGTTGTTGTGTTGGTGGTTGTTGCTGTTGTTGTGTTGCTTGTTCTTGTATTGGTTGTTCCTCTGCTGGATTAATTGTAGATATATCCGAATCAGTACTTGAATGTTTATTCTCATCTGAAACAGGTGGCAAAGAATTATTACCACTTATAAGAGTATCATTCAATATACGATTTTTTTGATCTGATCCGGTAGTACCACTATCACCCAACAATTTTTTAAACTGATCCTTTTTGGACACGGTTTAGCAACTCCTCTAAAAATTGTTGATATTGCTCAAGAGCATCTCGGTCCTCTTTTGTTGTGTTTTGGATACCAAGAATAGAATACTCTTTAATTCGATTACGTCTTTTAATTACAGTATCAAATACCCAGTCCTCATAATCTTCCCTAGCTTGATCAATAATTGAAGAGTCAATTCGAGTTCTGGAATCCGACATACTTGGTAGAATGCCAGCTAACTTTAATGTAGGCGTAATTCTTTCTTTAATAAGTTCCACCAATTGAAGGTACCTTGGGATAGCTTTAAAACATAAAGGTTCCGATTGTAGCATAACTACCACATAGTCGCTAGCAGATAATGCAGATACTGAAAGATCGCCTAAGTTAGGTGGCTGGTCAATAAGGATAAAATCATACTGGTCTTTTATGATATCCAATGTTTCTTTTAGAGAGGTAGGAACAACTCTGTTTACATTTCCTAAAGCTCTGCCTAATGTCGATAGGATGTCATCGGCCGGCAATAAATCCAGGTTCTCATTCACTTTAACAATGTACTTAGCAGGATCTAAATCGATAATTGCGTTTAGTACTGTATTATCTTCAAAAGAGTAAATGTCTTTTCCTGATAATATTTGTGTAGTGTTACCCTGCGAATCAAAATCAACAGTTAAAACTTTAAATCCTCTTTCAGCTAAAAGATAACTCGTAATGCATGTAGTAGAGCTTTTACCCACTCCGCCTTTTTGTACTCCTATAGATACTGTGATACCCATGATATCCTCCAGTTCGGTATAAATATACTTATACTCTATTTTGGTGGATAGTAGAGAAAGAGTCAAGTGTAATACACACAAAACTGAATACTTAAGTGTTAAATGAACAATATAGTATTCAGTTTTATATTACATAATATATTTTTAACTATATAAATATTACACTGCATGAAGATTATGCGACTTAACTAGTACTACGATTTACTAGAGAAAAGAGGATACAGTGAAAAAATTGAAATCAAAGTTGTTGACACAAACCAGTTAATAATCTATATTGTGTATAAATAAACCAAATATGATCCGGACGGGTCCTCAAAAAAAGCGAAGCACGCTCAATGCCTTAGGCATTAAGCGTGCTTTTTTTTGTTTTCTTACCCTGAAGGAAAGGGGTGATAGTGATTGGATTATACACCTGGGGAACTGATGCGTATCCATAGAACAAGAAAAGATATGACTCAAAAAGATCTTGCAAACTACATAGGATCATTTCAAGTGAGAGTCAGTAGATTGGAAAATGGACTTAAGCCACCCACACCTGACGAGATAAAGAAGATAGAGAAGGTTCTTGGAACTATTATTTGGAGCCAACAAAGGGGAGATGCAATGAATGGCACCTGATTTTGAGCAACTCAATAAGAAAAAAATTATTATTGCCATTCCTAATCCTGCTTTTGCAGAGGCTTTAAAAAAACATTTTGAAAATGAAAACATTCATGTATTAGAAGTGTGCGTTGTAGTTGATCATCTTGTGGAGAGGCTTCATCTAATCAAAGAAGACCCTTCAACCACTTTAGATGCAGTCATTATCTCAAGCTCTCTCGCTGTAAAGCAATCTGATAAAAGGCACGAGTTCCTCGCAGATGTAATCGATAGAATTCGAGAAGATTTCAGTAAAAGCTCGATAATTTTTTTATCGGATGAAAAGCAAGGTCATCCTTTACTTGCTGAACTAGTATCCATGGGGATTTACAATATATTTTTAAAATCACAAAAATCTGAACCCTTGAATATTAAACAGTTAATTAAATGTATAGACCACCCTTTACCTTATAGTGAAGTTAAAAAGTATCGGAATTATGATCAAGGAATACCGTGGAGAAGATTTGTAAATGGTGCTCAATCTATAACCATTAATATTGAGGGACATAACAAAGATAAGGCCCACAGACGACAGGATAAACAAAATGTGAAGGAAGGTGAGGTTAGTACCAATACATCAAATGAAATAAATTCTTCTTCTAAAGAAATGGATGAAGATGAAGAACATCTGGTGAAGAGTAACAAGCAAACAAACAAAACAATCTTACCCGACATCATGGAAGAAGAATTAGAAGAATCAGATTTTTGGACGCTACCTGATCTGAAGCAGAAGATCGTAGTCAGAGACCGAATTGTCGGTAAATCAGTCATCTCGGTAGTCGGTATCGAAAAAGGCGTAGGAACAACCCACTCTTCTATATTGATAGCAAATTATCTGGCAAGTCATGGATATTCAGTTAAGTTATTAGAACTGAGCGGAAATAACGAACTTGTTTATATCGAAAAAGCCTACGAAGGTAAAAACGTAGACACCCGTCTTAATGATGAATTCATAATTGAAGGCGTAACTTACGTAAAATCAGCAGATGAATTTGAAATGGCTGACCATCTGAATTCAGAACATACACATATTGTTCTAGATATGGGGACTTATGAAACCACTGAACACATATCTGAATTTCACCGGGCAAGTACCCAAGTTGTAGTTGCATCAGGTAGTGAGTGGAAACAGCACAACATCAAAAGATTTCTGTCATCCAATCATGTTGATCTCGAAAGATGCATCTTTATGGTCCCTCTTGTCAGCAAACAAAGCATTGCCGATATCGAAAAAGATAATGAGGGAATCCATGCATTAGAAATCCCTTTTCACTCTGATCCTTTTGACTCTCAGGATGATACGAATGAACAATTTGATCTAGTGTTTGATCGAGGCTTTACAAAGAAGAAGAAAATGATAAAGAGATCCATTCTTTTACTAGCAACAATTATACTTATGTTTTTGTTAATTTTCTTTATTTCAAGATAAGGGGTGTATGTAATTGTCCAAAGTAAGGCAGCGTACAAAAAATTTGATTATAGCTGGTGTTGTAGGGGCTCTATCTATGGGAGTTTTATCAACTGGTGGCGCCATCTACCTCATTAAGCAGCAAGCTAAAGAGCAAAAAGTGTTAAGGATGCATTATGAGTCTCAACTCGTTGAAGCAGAGGCATTACTCCAGCACCAACAATCAACTATGAAAACAGTCGTAGTAGCATCCAAACCGCTAAAAGAAGGGGACAAGCTTAAGAAGGAAAATTTGAAAGTTATTCAAATTCCTGAAACAGATGCTCCAACTAACATGGTACAGACACCAGATGATCTATATGGAAAGATCGTTAAAATTGATGTAGGTGAGAATACACCCGTAATCAATTCAATGGTATTTGATAACGGTCCAACCCCTCGTGATCAACGGATACAAGAGTACAATGTGATGTTACTTCCAACTAAACTGAAAAAAGGTCAATTTGTAGACGTACGGTTAACCTTCCCGACAGGTGAAGATTTTATCGTTCTATCAAAGAAAAAAGTTGAAGATCTTTCCGGCACAACTGTTTGGTACAAAATTAATGAAGCTGAATTGTTAGTAATGACTAGTGCGATCGTTGATGCATACCTTAACGGTGCCAAACTTTATGCCGTTACTTATTCTGATCCATATATGCAAGAAAAAGCAATTCCAAACTATCCAGCTAACCTGAAAGTAATTGACCTTATTCAATCCGATCCGAATGTTCTGACATTCGCAAAAGAGCAATTAAAAAGAAATGTAAGACAAGTACTAGAAAACAATCTCTCTCAAATGGATGAAGCAGATAAAATGAAAATCCAAAATGGAAGTGTGATCTTACAACAAGAGGTTGCTAACAACCAAATTACGAATCAGCAAAATAACGAAGCAGTAACCGGAACACAGGGGGCACCTATACCCGATACAAGTGCAGAACCGAGTACAACACCAGGTAGTTCTATAGATTCATCTCCAACAACTCAATCTACGGAAGCAAGTAAAGAGGAAATTGTTCAGCCGATAGAGTCCGGACTGGATACTTCTACAAGCGAAGAAAAACAGAAAGACGTTTTTGGGCAGCCATTAGTGAAATAGAACGGAGGGGCAGCATGAAAAGATCATTATTTCTTGGATCAGCAGATATAAGTGATTTGCTTCAATATGTAGGTAAAGTCATTTCAATTTCTGGGAGGAAAGTACTTTTAGTTGATGGCACAACAGAAAAGTACATACAGAACAACACACCAACACCAATGACGACATCGCAAATGAAAGTAGTAGAGTTTGATGGGTTTGACGTAGCAGTTGGCTACGAAACTTTTGATGAAATCGAAACCTTAATTGCAAAAAATGATTATGAGCAACTCATTGTTCACTGCAGTGATATTTCATTTTTGAACAAAGAGGAGTTCAATTCGTTTCATACCAAATATATTGCCGCTACGCCAGAAAAAATGAGCATAGATAAAACAGTTGATTTAGTAAAGGTTTTATTCGGAAAAGAACATTCTGACGGTAAAAGTCCAAAAACAGATGTTACTAAAATCTCGGTTAATCATGTAGAAGGCAATATTGCCGAGGATTACCTCGAGACAATTCTGACAGACCTCCCTATCAGTTGGTCTGAAGAGCCATTTGAATTACTACATGATGAAATTGATTATGTAACAAAAATAAATAACCAACACCAAGGAAAAATAAACATTCGACGTCTCTCAAAGAACTATAAAGGGATTATTAAGAAATTAACGGCGGAAATTTCGGAACTTGAAACGAATTTAATAAAAAGTTCTATGAAAGAACTTACGAGGAGGTCCTTTGCATGGGGCAAGTAGCATTTTGGAGTAACCGTCATGGTCAGTCAGGAAACTCATCCAATTTGATTGCTGTGGCCACACTCATTGGGATGGAGTATTTAACCAAAACGCTTGTGAGTCACACACATTGGAGTATGTCGTCTTTGGAATCTACTTTTCTGAACGAAAAGGATCTTGATAGTTCAGAGTATTCGAGCTTAGGCATCGACGCCTTAGAGAGACTAGCTCGCAGTAATCGCTTGGCTCCAAAGATCGTAAAAGACTACACCGACACCGTTCTGCGGGATCGTTTAGAACTACTGCGTGGAACAGTGAAACCTAATGAAGAAATGTTCTCCATGATTCATGAAGTAATCGGAAGTATTTTCGATGCGGCAAAGAATTACTATAATCTCACTCTGATTGATGTGAGTAGTGGGATGCGAAACAAGTTAACGAATTCGGTCCTGACGACCTCAGATGTAATCGTAGTTAATCTCAACCAAAATAAAGCGGTCTTAGATGAGTTCTTCACTGATGAACCAGAGTTCCTCAAAGAGAAAAAAGTTGTAATTGTTCTTGGTCAATATGATCGTCATTCCAAATATTCTGTTTCCAACATTAAACGAATGTATAAACCAAAAGCACCTATATATACCGTTCCTCACTGCACAGGTTACATGGATGCTCTTAATGATAAGTCAGTAGTTCAATTTTTCTTTCGAAATAAAAATATCGGAATCCAACATGAAAATCACTTCTTTCTGAGTGAAGTTCGAAAACTGGCTAAAGGGATATTTGAAGCCGCTGGAGTTGATACAAAGATATATAGTGAGCAGGGGGCTTAAGGTATGAGTATTAGTCATCTTGTGAATCTTGGATTAATTCTAGTAATGCTATTTCTTGTTGGTGTTTACGTCTATTTTAAAATGACTGAAAAACGTCAACCCAAACGCGACCCTCGTGAGATAGATCAGAAGTACACTTTAGCTGGAATTACCGAATATGTAAAAACAGCCATTAATGATCTGACAACAAGTAACATGGAGCATTTGGGGTTAACTGAAGAAGAATTTGATCGACGGATGAATCAGCGTTTGATGTTGCAAAAATCATTAAAGGGATGCACAGATGGAGATATTCGTGATAAAAACTATGTCAAAAATACGATTTTTGATCTTCTCTTGAAAACATATGACTTAAATGATGAAAATATCAATCGTATTATTCCGTTTGATAATAAGAAAACTCTCTCCCTACAAGATAAGTTTGAAATTATGTTGTTTCAAAACAAACAAAAACATGGGGTAAATGCTTTAGGTCAGATCATTGATAGATACAAGTTAGATGAGCTGAAGAATCCTGAAGAAGAAGTAGAAGACGAATATTACGTTATTACACCTCAAGAAATTGAAGAGGTTTATCGTAAGGAATCCAAGGGACTTTCTTTTGAGGATAAGCTCATGATTATTGTCCAAAGAATCTATCAGCAATATAAAGGTTTCTCAGTAATTGATGAAATAAGAGACATGAAGATTGATGGAGTGTCAGGTGGGGTTTCTGGTGTACCCATTGATCAGATTGAACCTTTCGATGATATGGCTTTCTTTGCGGATCGTGTTAATAAGAAACCTACACCCTATAGTCATGACAGTGTTTGGATTTTGTATAAAGGTAAACCGATCCATATGTCGTTTTTGAGTTTCGGATCTGAAGCTGAACTTAAACGTGTCTGCCAAAATATCTATCGTTACAATAATCCAGGACAACTCTCAGAATCGAATGGTTACAAAGTAAATGAAATGAAAGACGGTTCACGGATCGTTGTTGTCCGTCCTGGTTTCTCTGAGTCTTGGGCATTTTTCAATCGTAAGTTTGATACACAAAAAGCATCACTCGAGCAACTCATCAGCCAAGAAGAAAAAAATCGGATGTTAGTTATTCTTCTCATCAGGTATCTAGTTAGAGGAGGGCGTGTAACAGCTGTAACCGGGTCACAAGGTTCTGGTAAAACAACGTTACTTATGGCTATGGTTCTTGAAATGTATAAAACTCATGCAATTCGTGTCCACGAGATGGCATTTGAGCTGCATTTGAGGAAGATTTTCGGCAATCGAAATATCCTCACTTTTAGAGAAACCGACTCTATTACTGGACAACAAGGTTTGGATATTCAAAAGAAAACAGACGGAACAGCATTTATTTTGGGAGAAGTAGCAACAGATGCTGCGGTACCTTATATGATTCAAATGGCACAGCAAGCAGATATGTTTTTTACACACCATGCGAGAACATTTAAAAAGCTCGTTCATTACCTCCGAAATTCATTGCTCAAAATGAATGTTTTCAGTGATGAGAAAATAGCTGAAGAACAAGTTGTGAATGTCCTAAATTTCGATATTCATTTAGTTCGTAAGCGTAACGGACATCGATTTATTGAGAGAATCACAGAATGTACACCACTTCATGATGATGAAGATATTCCATTCGATATCCGGACTATGAGTGATTCAGAAGAGAGAAAAATTACATTCATGGAAACATTCATTAAGTATATGAAGAGATCTACAAATCGGAAAGTATTCGATGAACGAAATATTATTGAATATCGTGATGGTGGTTATGTTGCAGTTCATCCAATCTCTGATCACAATGTCAAAGAAATGCTTGAAAATCTTACGGAAGTTGATCAAGCAGGCTTTAAACAATTTATGCAGGAAAACTGGGGGTAAGAAGGATGGATTTGAAGGCTATTGCAGTCAGTATTCTTTTAACCTCAGTGGTCCTAAGCATCGTACTCTATATCGTAATGAAGATCATTTCAAGAAGATCCGAGCGCGATGGTTCCCAGGAACATTATAAGAGCTATGAGATGCTCACCGGGAATAAGAAATCAAATCGTAAACAGATGATTCATCGATTTATGCAAGATTCGTACATCGCGTACAATAAAGTACCATTCTTGCGAAATTATATCCAAAAGATTCGAAAGAGATTGCAAGCCATCCATTCGTATGATGAATTCACAATGCGAAGAGAAACCATGAGAATTGTTTTTTACACACTTGGAACAATTGCTGCTGTCGTTCTAGTTTTGTTATTAATGAATCATGATTTCACATTCATCTTCATGCTGTTCCTTGCAGCTATCGTAGTGAATGGCATGTTAATCGATACCCTTGTACATAAAGTGGATGATCGATTGTTAATTCAATTACGAGATCAACTCTTCAAAGATGTACGACATCACTATCATCAGCATGGCAGTGTAGAAGAGGCTCTTCGTCAAGCATCAGAATCTTCATCGTATGAAGCTGCACTACACGCTAAAAAAATTCATGAGGTCTTAGTCTCTGTAAATCCAGAAGAGAGCCTAACCGTATACTATGAGCAAGCTCCAAACCGTTTCTTGAAGGCATTTGCAGGCATGTCCTTTCTAATAAAAGAATTCGGTGATAAAACAATCAAGGATGGATCTCTATATCTCAGTAATCTCAATAAGTTAGCCAGTGAGGTTAACCTTGAAATTCTAAAGAGAACTCGATTAAATTACTTGTTCAAAGGTCTTACCGTCATTGCAGTTACACCTATTATCTTCACAAAACCAATAGAACTTTGGGCAAGTCAGCAATTTCCTGCGATGGAGGCTTTCTATTCTAGCAAGTTAGGATTCATAACGAAAATAGTTGTATTTGCATCTGTTTTGTTATCATATATCCTCTTAAAAAAAATGCAGGATCAACAAGAAGGGACCTATGTAGCGAAAACAAAAAAACGTTCTTGGGAAAAACTTCTTTTGAAATCAAAAATTGTTTCATGGATAGTAGACCGTCTTGAACCAGCCAAAAGAACAGCACAGCATTTCAAAATAAGTAAGTTAATTAAGGATGCTAATGCGGGTTATCCCATGGAGTGGCATTACCTTCATCGTTTTGTTCTGACGATCATTCTTTCTATTGGCCTGGTGTTCTCATTCGTATTAATGCATCACATCGCAATCAAAGATGTGCTGGAGTCACCCACGCAAAACAATTCTATGTTTGGTCGAATGTCCGAAGAGGAGTTGCGTGAGGCAAAATCCATCACTGATTTTGATAGTACTATCATTAAACATATGAAGGAGGTGAAAGACAATAATCTGCAGGATCGTGTAGTTCAGATGATTAAGCAAGACCCCGAAGTTGCAACAAACGATACTCTACTCAATGCTTCAACAGAAAGGATCCTAGCAAAAATGGATCGGATTAATTCCGAATACATGAAGTGGTGGGAAATCCTTATATGTTTATTAATGGGTTGGGTGGGTTATCAATTACCCTATTGGGTACTTCTCTTCCAGAAGAGAATGAGAGCAATGGATATGCAAAATGAAGTGGACCAATTTCATACCATCATTGCGATGCTCAGTGAAATCGATCGAGTATCGGTTGAGGTCATTCTTGAATGGATGGAAAGATTCGCTTCAATTTTCAAGGCTCCACTACATAAGTGCCTTATGAACTATGAGAGTGGTGCTGAACTTGCTCTTGAGCAACTGATGATCGATGCGCCATTTGCTCCACTCGTGAGAACCATTGAAAAACTTCAGTTAGCTGTAGAAAAAATTCCAGTCAAACAAGCTTTTGATGATCTTGAAACTGAACGTAATTACTATTTCGAACAAAGAAAACAGGATTACGAGGAAATGATCAATGCAAAAGCAGGCTGGGGTCGCATGATCGGTTTCACTCCAATGTACATGATCATCTTTTTGTATCTCGTGTTTCCATTTGTCTTTATGGCTTTTACACAGATGTCTACGTATTACGAACTTATGCAAAAATTATAATTTAAAGGGGATTATTAAAAATGGGTAATGCACAAAGCGCTTTAAAAATGGCTGCGGGACTTTTCCTGGCAATCGCACTGATCACTACAGCTGTAATTTTGTTTATTTCTGCTCAAGACGCCACCAAAACTGCACAAACAAGTTTCGCAGATATCCAAACAGAGCTTTCTCAAACAGCATACACTGTCTATGATGGCACCACGGTTTCTGGTAGCCAAGCAATCAATGCACTTAGAAAGTTCCAAGACAAAGGTGAATTCGGTATCCAAGTAATCACTGGTAAAAATCCAACTGGCTCTTGGTACTTCAAAACAGTGAACACAACTGTGCCAGTAGGTGGTCAGGGTTACGGTTCGATTGGTACAGGTACGCCAGCAGGAACTCTTGCTAAAGCTATGGATGAAGCAAACAATGATTACGTTAATCCGTCCGGAAAATTCAAAGCTCAACTGATCAAAGACAACAGTAACGTTATTCGCGGTATCATTTTTACACAAAACTAATTAAATCACTGACTGGGGATAGACTTACTCAAGTCGTCCCCTTTCAAGTAATTAAGGGTGATTATTATGGGATTAGGTGAGAATACAAGATCTGCTTTGTATATGAGCGTTGCAGCACTTATGTTCATTACTGCTCTAACAATATTTCTGTTTTTCTTTAAAACTGTTTCCGATACGAATGATATGACTTACAAAATGACGTCCCAGTCTGACAAAAGTATTACTTCAACTTTGAAAATACCTACCTCTTATAAGGTTTCTGGTGCCGAAGTTAGACAATCCATATTTAAAATTAAAGACATCGGCGTTGATATCATAGTAGATGGTGTTACTTACTACAAAACATTGGATCCAACGGAGGTTAATGTTTCAGGAATTAATGTAAATAAAAACTATACTCCTACATACGTTCGAGATACAAAGGGCGACCTGATATTATTAAGATTTAATTAGAGAAAGGATGTAGAGGATGGGTAATCCCTTTTTAAAAGTCTTTATGGTTGTAGTGGCCCTCGTACTTATCTTTTTATGGCCGATTTCATCTGGGTTAAATAAGCAGGATGACATCTCTGAAATTGTGGTCTTGAATTCTGTGACTCAGTTTGTAGATTCTGTTAGAGATAAAGGTTACATTACTCCAACGATGTATAATGAATTTGTTGATCAAATGGCACTAACCACAAATACATACGACATCCAAATGGAACATCGCCATAAGCGTTACGACCCAATATATAATGATGCAGGGGATTATTTGGGTGGATTTAATGTCAATTACGAATCCTTTTATAATGCTCAGATTAATGACAAGCTTTTTCCAAGGAACTCGACCGAGAATACTGAAAGTCCGACTCGTGTTTATAAGTTAGCGACGGGAGATTTTTTCTCCGTAGTGGTTAAGAACACGAACCGTACATCTGGAACCCTCATTAACGATGTCCTTACTGGGACCATCAATACTCCGAATGAAAAGATTGTCATCCCTTATGGAGGAATGGTCCTCAATGAAGATTACAACTAATCTCACGCTAGTGTTCGTTCTCATTTTACTTCCTTATTTCATTATTAATAATATCAATGTAACGCATAATCGGCAGAATGTAATTCTTGAGACGCGTTATAACCATGCCATGGATACTGCAACCCAGGACGCAGCCAAAGCCCTTATTATCAATGGTTCACAAGGCGCTGAATCTCAGTATGAGTTTCAAAAACGACTTAGAATCAATAAAGAAGAGGCAGTGCAAACGTTCTTCAATTCACTCTACTTGAACTTTGATGTTTTTGATAATTCGGCCGGTCAAGGTGTAATCAATAGCTACGTACCTGTTATCCTTATTGTTGGTTATGACGGTTACTACGTTTACTATATGGACGAATTTACGAATGCTACTGGGGAAAAAGAACTTAAGCATGTTTGGAGCCCTAAGAAACCCTATGCTCACTCTGATCAGAACGGAAACACGTTTGGGTTTACACTTGATGATTTTGTCACGGTAAATCGTAATACGGACCAACAATGGTTCGAAGGATTCCGCGGAGAGATTGCAGGTACTGCATCTATACCACTATTAAATGACGCAAGTACGTTTGATCAAGTTAGAAGGGCATCTATTGTCAATCCGATTCAGAAAGATTTGGAACACTATATTAATATGTACAATAACTTTGCGAAACGCAACGGTGTAGCCTACACCTTTACATTGCCCCTCATCAGTCAAGAAGAATGGAACAATACCATTAATGATGTCGGAGTACTCTCTTTTGTTCAAGGCATGCCAATGGGCGAAAAATACTATAATAATTACGCTTTGGGTGGAAGCCGTGTTGTGAAAAAGCCTATTTATAATGGGATTATAGCTAATGGCCGTAAGTATTATTATTCCAGGAATTCATGTACTTCCTCATTCACTACGGAAGAGGTTTTCTCTTCAGAAAAGGATGCTGCAAGTAATGGATATATTCCACTTGACTGTACTGTTGGTAATAGAAATTAGTTATAGTGAGGCATACTTAATGTGTTTGTCCATTAGGTATGCTTTTTGATTAGCTTCTATTAGGATTTGTCATTATAATATAAAAGGTACGCGAGGGAGCAAATAAGTTATTAGTAGAAATTAAGATCGGTCCAGACAAAGTGGAGAAGGTAAGTAGTAGATTTGATGAAAGAATTTCATTTAAATATGGAAGATATACTACATATATAAATTTCAGCCTCTCACTTAGATCCCTGATTGATAACTCGTAGTTATATTTTTCAACAGTGGATCTATGCCATGGGTGTATATAAGATGATTTATTACCAATAAAGGAGATCAGGTTTTACTGTCGAAACTAAATTTGAGGTGCGAATGCCAAGTACACATGATTTTCCTGGAAGACTCGCACCTCGAATTTTGTCGAAACGATGTTATTTGTTGCCTTTTGGTAATAATATATGATTATTCTCATTACAATAACACAGAAGCACGTTATTAATTTCTTTTATTATGCTTGTATTACGTCATTTTTAGTAGCCGTACTCTATATGAGTGCGTGGATTGAAACCCCTAGACACACCGCTTACTGTCATACGGAGATACGCCGTACTCTATATGAGTGCGTGGATTGAAACATTTTGAACAACATAGTACAACGGATTTGTTCCTTGTCGTACTTTATATGAGTGCGTGAATTGAAACCATAGCACAATTCACACAATATCAGGCTCTTGCAGAGGTCTCAGTCTATGTGGTTGACAATATACACCCTTACCCTTTATATTAAGTATAATTAAATCAAATATGATCTTTTATCAAAGGTCACAAAAGCGAAGCACGCTTAATGCCATCAGGCATTTTGCGTGCTTTTTTTGTTTGGATTTGAAAGGGGTGAGTAGTGTTGTAAATATTCTAAAATATAATAAAGATATCCATTTCTTCCGATATAAAATTATATTGTTCAATATTCGCGTTCCTTTTTGACTTCTAATATGATTGAAGGAACAGGAGCTGAGTTCATATATCACTCAGTTGAAAATAATTTAATGATGGAGGAAAAAATTAATGAAGAAGATGTTTATTTCAGGAGTTACTGCTTTAGCTTTGTTGACTGGGGGCGTTGTAGGTGTAGGAGGTGTAGGGAGCTCGGTAGAGGCAGCTCAAACTACCCTGAAATTCAAAGACGTTCCTTCTACACACTGGGCCGCTGGAGCTATCAACTCAGCTGTGGAACAAGGCTATTTTAAAGGGTACACAGACGGAACGTTCAAACCAAGCTCACCTGTAACTAAGGCTGAAATGGCTAGCATCCTTGGTAGACTCTCAGATCAGCCCAATGCTTCTAGCCCAGGAATTAATAATTTCACGGATGTTCCTGAGTGGGCAAAAGGTGGGGTTTCCGCTGCTATACAAAAAGGCTTTATCAACCCTACAAGCTACCAAGGAAAACTGGATGCAAAAGCCTCTCTCAAACGTGGTGAAATGGCAATTTGGTTGACTCAAGGTTTAGCTACAGTAGATTTAGACTACAAACAAGCCCTATCTGACGTAAAAAACACGGTTATACCTGCTAAAGAATACTTTACTGGTAATCTTGCTACATCTCAAAAAAATGCTGTAGCTGTAGCCATGGGAACCGGGTTAATGAGTGTTTATAATGACAAAATGTTTGGAGCAGATCGGACGACAACTCGAGCTGAGGTTGCTGTATTGATTACGCGTTATAACACTGTGGCAAAAACTAAACCTTCCAACTACAAGGGTTTAAATGAACTTCGCCAAGTTGGTTTGACTGGAACAAACATTAATATTATTGCGCCTAAATATAAGAAGACACCAAAGGATAGGGTTTCACTTTCAATTGATTACAGCAAGGTTACAGACGAATTCTCGAAGGTTCGCAATAAAAATATTATCACGGATACCAATTATGCTGATCTTAAGATAAAGAATTGGATTATTGTTAATACCTTTGCTAAGGGGGCTGAAAGAAGTATTTATTATCCTGCCTTTGTGGATGAAGGATTTACTCTTTTACGGGGAGCATACTTTTCTTTTGCAGAAGTTGAATTGAATGTGAAAAGTGCTACCATGAATGCACTTCAAGCTGGAAGTTTGCTTAATTCACCAACAATTAATCCTATGACTTCTCCAAATTCAGATGCATTTGCTGCATTTGCTGGACCTAGTATTAATGATGTCACGAAAAATAGAGGTGTATTTGCTGTTAATGATCCAGTTTACTGGAGTGTAGGACTTTTACATTTCGATAAAAAGTTGATTTCTGCTGTCAGCCTTGTGACTAAAGAAGGTCCTACCTACAGCGTAATAGCCACAGATTAGAGGGGATAAGGTTTGGGGCAAAAAACATCTATTAATAAAGTGATTATTTTCGTGCTGTCACTTGTAGTATTTGTATCATCAGTAGGACAAGTCCATGCAGGTGGGGGGCCAGGGATTAAACCAGAATTGAAAACATTCCATATGGAGCCTTCTACACCTGCGAAGTTACAAAAAAAGGTTATCCCTGTTGAAGGGACAAAAAAAACAAACATTGGTGTCTATATTTACCAGATTGATAGCCTAAGATGGAAAGTTGATGGTCAGTGCAATGACATCGAACTAGAAAACGATAGTACAAAAAACCTTCCGGTATCTTCAACAATCTGTGTCGACCTAAATTTAAATAAAGATGTTTATATACCGACTGAGTACTTTGATAAATCAGGTGAACCTCATTCGTTTGCGGAAATAACTGATAAATCTAATGAGCCTCACTACATGGATAATACAAGCTATTATTATCCAGGACTCCCCATTTTAGTTTCTGTTGAATCATTTACTGGTCGTAAAACTAAATTCACCACTCAAATTGGTGGAGCAATTCCACCTATAAAAACGGAAGAATATAATCCGCCCAAATGGAATGCTGACTATCGATTCAACACAGATCTATACTGGAAAGCATTAGCTGAAATCACTAAAGAAATCAATCTCACAAACGGTGGGCAACTCGAGATCAATGATCGAAAACAGTTAAATGCAACTGTGAAGACCAAAACTGGTGATGGAAGCTTCGGTGCTGAAACGAATGTCAACAGCGGCAATGGTAAAACAACCTGGACCTCTTCCAACCCTTCAGTGGCGACAGTAGGATCTTCTGGACTCGTGACAGCTGTAGCTAAAGGAACAACAACTATAACAGTATTGTGGGAGAAGGATGACTTTCAGTTAACAACCACAACAAATGTCGGAGTAGAAGAAGAACCCGGTGGTGGAGGAGATGATGACACTGGGGGCGGAGGAGGATCCTGCACCCCAAACATCGGACCACCTTCCCAGGGAACTACGATGAACATGAGTGATCTGGATCCAAATGCGAATGGAGTAATTAAAGCAGACAATAGGGACGCTGAGAAATTCGATGTGCTAAAAGGGATCCCGACATCTGAATCACTTTACACTAATGCATTCGCAGACAACTATCTGTTCAAACAAGCTTGGGCAAAAATGAGTGGTAAAACAACGTATGATTGTAACGTAACGATATCCTATGTAAGAGAATGGACTATACCTGGTCCAGAAATTTGTCCACCTAGAGGAGCTTGTTCACCAGGACCTCCGGTGAAAACAGGGGATACAGTACCTAAACCTTACAACTTCCAGATTACAAGAGACTATTCTTACTGGAAGATCAACAATCTTGAAGTATACAAAATTGCTAAAGCAACCATGGAGAATTACGCTCTTCCAGGTAAAAAGGTAACCATGACACCTGCTGGCTACACACCACCGACGCTTGAATCTAAAAATGATGAAGCAGTGGAAAGTCATGTACGACCAGCACCAACAGCTGCAATTTCGTATACACCACCAAAATTAACAGGGGGATTGAATTCTCCACCAGATGTACCTGATGACACGGGACGTTTAAAAGGAATGGCTGAATCAAACACGCCACAAAGTAAAGTAAACAATGACCTTGTGAATTTTAACAGTACTAAGGTTATGGACGATGCTGAAGCTACTAAAGATGGTCCAACTCCATCAAACATCCCTAATCCAACAACCATTGGACGAGATGTTCTGTATAAGCCAAATAACATGATTAGTAAAACATTGCTTAATGATCTAAATACCACTAGTTCCGGTGACATCTACTACGACTTGTTGCCTGGCAACATCAACGGTGGTGCAAACAAAGTGTTACCGATCAATGGAATCAACACTGTTACAGTACATACTCCAACAGTTATCTATTCCAATGCATCAGACGACAAAGAGCACAATCAGCGGACAAAGCCCGATGCGTCACGTCGTGCCTTTATTTTAGATCGTCCATTCACTGTAAGTCTTCCTACAAGTGGGCAGCACCGAAACATACTTGGTTATGGCAACAGGGATTACGCAAAGTACATCAAACTCAAGCAGGTTCTCTTTGAATTCGATGTGTATACAGCTGACAAATCTACATTCTATCCTGCGAACACATGGATTGATGTCCCTGTAAGTCAGATCGAGAAAGCATTCTATTTACCCTTATGGGTAGAAGAAGGAAATTATACTGTGTCCTATAGATCCTTTGCTGAAAATTCACCAGCCACCGGATTTACATGGGAGGACAAGGCTAACCTTAACCTTGTGAATCATGTTGCTGTAAATACAGTTCCTGTACAGGTTATTGGACGTGTGTATGATTTCAGAGTAACTGATATTGCGGACCCGAATTGGGAAACTGTATTCCGGACAGCAAAAGGCAGCAGTACTTCAAAAGGGACATCCTATTGGGTCGGCATTAAAGGGATTGATGGGGGATCGAACGGTTCATTCTCTCCTTATCAATTGCCTATTCGGAGAGGAAGTCATCCATTAGCGAACTTTAAAAGCGTTGCGGTAAAGACCGGTTACCATTTCAAGTTTGATCTGAAGACGAAGGGAAATATGTATGGAGATAAGGATGCTATCCGAATCACACCAACATTCTACTTCCAGGATAATAATGCGAGTACAACCGCTAAACGGATACCTGTTGATCTGTATTATCATTCAGACAAACAGAAATTTGTTAAGATCGGATCGAGTGCAGATGTAGAGCGTAGGAACATTACACTTAACACTAGACTTCGAAATGTACCTTATGCAGATATCGTGAATTCTGCCGGATCCGTTTATGATCTGAATACAGGCTGGTCAGTGACGCGAAATCAGTATTTGAATTCATATCTAAAACGTGCTAAAGAAGCCACGTATGTTGGAGGATATGATGTTCAGGTCCTGCCTTCGCCACTTCGGACCTTCATTAATACATTTGACCGCCCAAACAATGCAAACGCCACACCAGCGCGAGTAAATGCATCGGTTCAACAATGGTATGGTGAATATAGTTTACCTGCTGCTGTATATGTTGTACCGGCTGGAACCGATTTAGCAACGTATGGTAAAAAGAATAGATTGGATGAAAAGTCACCTATCTTCTTAAAAAACGGTTATATCACGGTCAACTTCAACATTGAGACCATTCGAAATGCAGATTTGAATAATCCATATCTTCAATATATTCATGGTCCATTGAACAACCAATGGTGGGACATGGAGGGTTATGACGGTACAGATGGTTCGCGTGACCACAAGATCACTGATCCGTATGGAGTTCAATTCCTTCTAGAGGATGGAGATGTAATGTACTACGACGCGAGTAAGAGCTCATATGATGACTATACTCCTAACGGTACACATTAGAAGATCTGTCTGCATTGTGAAACAGTTTTGTATCATTTATAATGAAGTTAATCAAATACACAATTAAACGGAAGCACCGTCATCTTAAGGATACCCTTATGGATTGGCGGTGTTTTTTTATTGTAGGAGGCATTTATGAATAAAAGCATTCAAAAACCTTTAGTCATGGGAAATTACTACTATGGAGATGGAGAAATGGCTTGGGCATGGTGGCAATATAATCAAGCTGAACTAGCAATTATAGGCGATAAAACACTCTCACCACGTAGGCAGCTTGTTTCCCATATCACGAATGAAATTAGCAAGCGAGATCCTCAGGCAGTTTTTATGATTTCAACAGAGGCTCCTCAGCTTGGCGAGGCATGTACAATTGAGTCTATTCCATGGGTGGAAGGCTATCCCGATCCACCTGAATTCTTCGAGGATCGAAGTGTATTTATTGAAACCAGACACTTTTTTTCGAACTCTTATTTCAACCTGTTGGCAAAGATACTAGATGTCCCACGAAGCCAACTATTGCCACCCATTAGTTTTAAACCGCATATTGAGGGACCACTACAAGGTTACAAGAGAGCTATTGAGTCTCTTAGCGATGATGTGATCTATAAAGAATTGCTTATGGATCACCAGTTAAAGATCGGAAAGATCCCTTGGGTTCAATTGAAGGATCACGGAAAAAGATATTACATTGAAGCTACGGGGAGTGTTTATGAACAGGCACTATCCTTTCTAACTGCTGCTTGGTCTTTCTGGAGCATGACCTGTCAAATGGATGATCCTCAACAAATGTTACTAGTCGTTGAGTTACCAAAAGAATTACTTCGTCATGATGTAGATCCAGTAATTGAAAAGATAGTCATAGAAACTTTGAAAATTTTGAAATATGTTTCGATCGTCACCACAACTTCTATTATTCTCTCATCAGAAATGTTGTATCCTGCACCTGAATTGAAGCTACGCTTCAAGTTGTTTTTTCAGACAGAGGACTCTGATATCGATCTTAATCACGAGAGCGTAAAGAATGTAATTGATCCTGAGTTACTTCAAGAATGGAAGAATGGAAATCCTAACGTGGGTTTATGGATGGATGACGTCACCAGTAATCCCGATGACACTAGAGTCGTTGTAAAAGTAGGAGATCAGAGACCATTTTTCTGGGATGATTATGAATAACCTTGAACAGGTTATTCCTGACCTCTATTCTAGTTTTTGACCTTCATTACGTGATGGGATAGAGCTTAAATGTAGCAATTCATCCTTAAGGTGTTATTGTTATACAATAACGGAAGAGTACAATGAATTTCTTAATCTTTTTGATTACTTTGCCTCCACAGGACTGTATGCAAAAGTCACTCTGCAGTTAACCACATGTTGCTGGGGGAGTCTCACTTTTAAGCCTTTTGTCAAACAGAATAATTGATACAAAATCTATGTGTTGACCATTTCGTGTGCAAAGGTTGAACAAGTGTACACTCACTTAGAGAACAAGATCTATGCTCTCATACAAATCAACTCTTGTGCTGATGCTCATTCACTGGAGATTCATGTATATGTCATTGGCCTGTGAATGGGAGTCCATTGAACCTATACTAATTAGGGAATCTGATGAAAACGAGTAAGAACACCTTAGTATAGCAATTAAGTCGTCAATATTGGCGGCTTTTTTGCAGTTGAGTATTTATAAAAGATTTTTAGACGGTTAGTATAAGTATGAAATATTAGGATCTGTCTAAAGAATACTAGATCACGACCTATAATCAAGTAACCCTTACTAAATTTTTCTATTATTTTATTGCTAATGAAGATACTAACCAGATTAAAAGTTGTTGACAATCATAGCAGTTGGGACAAGGTCTAAAGTTTAATAACACGTTATTTTTATGTAGAAATTATTTATCATATGAAGTATAATAGAGGTATATCATTTACTTATATCTTAAAAACTTTCGGAAGGTCAGGCGACTATCCGCATTCTAAAGATCTATTGGATCTATTGACTCGAGTTTTTTACTTGTGTCTTAATTTTAGAATCGGTTGTTGTTCTGGCCTTTTTTGTTGAGACTTTTAAATGTATCCCACCAGGATGAGTGTAAATCACACTACATTTTGGTGGTTTTTTTATTTATCCAATTATAAAGGAGAGATTCTGATGGAATTATTAATTGCTTTTCTCGTCGGAGGTATGACGAATCTGGCTGTTGCGTCTAAAATGGAAGGTGGTACTTTACTACCCTACGTTAAAAAGGTGGGTAAAAAACGTTTTTTTGTTCCTGGCCTGCTAGTTGATTTTTTCATCGGTGGAGCAGCAGCACTTGCAGCATTCTCCTTCTTTGAACCAGCTGGTTATGCTAAAATTGTCGGTACCTCTGTGCTTGCAGGGTTTAACGGTTTAACGTATTTGGCAAAAAATGCTCTAAGCAAAGCAACAGATACTGACTTAAAAGCCATTGATGAGGAATACCAAAAACTTGTTGGTGGCAAAGATGAGAAGAAGTGAATGGTTTCTTTATGGCGTGTGTGCATTAAGGTACATACGCCCAATACGTCTCACCAATAACTTTTCCGAGGTGTGCATATAATGAATGAAACTAAATCAATTACGAGAGAAATAGATGAACTTAAAGAATTAATATACAGAACATACTATCTATATATAAATTCTACGAATATAGTCATTAAGGCTGAATGTGAAGAACGATTGCAAAAATTGTTTATACATAAAAGTGAACTTGAGCATTTAGTTATGGCAGTACACTATATTGCACGAAAAAAAAAAAAGACATCGAGTCAGAAACCATGCGTCTATCGAGCATTACTGAAGGTAGGACCGTTTACTAATTAAGAAGAAGCCTAAGCAAATTTGCTTAGGCTTTTTTTGTTTTTGTGGGAGAAATTAGTCTGTGATATGATATTAATATAGGAGGGATTCACATGGAAAATAGCTCATCTGTTAACAAACTAATTGAAACAAAAACACTAATGGCAAAGATACTTCGACTATATTATCTAACGGATAGTATTGTTGAAAAAGAAGAATTGCAATTGAAGTATACTGAGTTGGAAACACAATATCAGCAATATAACGAAGAGTCGTTGTCTGAAATAGAGAAGGCTCAGCTAGAACGATTAAATCACTATACTGAACTCTATGAAGAGTACCAAACAACAAGTAGTATTGTTCGGAAGGCTGAGATTGAAGAAGTTTTCAAGAATATTGAGGCTAATGATGAGGTTAATAAGTAACGTTGCTTTGGAGACATCCAATACCCTAGTAGATGCAACTATTCTAAGAATGAAGTAGATTGTTTTGTTAGGAGTGTTCACTACTCATAAAACAAAACCAGGTTAAGGTATTTGAGTTTGATATACGATTCACACACCATAATGCAATACCATTTGAAGTCGCACTAAAGAGGATTTACATGCGGTTACATAGCAAAATTTGTAGGAGGGGCGACCAATTTGTTGGTCGCCTCTTATTTCTAAACTCTCAGTTATCTGGACTAAAGGCAATAAAACGTGCAAGACATATATGAAGTGTCCAATATATTCTCTTCCTATAGCCATGTCAGTATGATTTATTTGTTCTCCTAAAAAGAGTTTCTATATGGGTTAATTCATCTAAGATTATATATTATTAGTAAAATAAAAAATTGAAAGTGATTGTACAAATATAGGTGGAGCAATCAATTAGAAATAAGACGTTATACCGTTTTCCTTTACTTTTTGATTAGTACTTCCATAACTCCAATCTCTTCTCGCAACTACAATAGAAGGTGTCTTTCAGCTTTGGTTCCCTTAGGATTTATATTGATTTTTTATGGATCGATATGATGAAAATTAGTGACAGTTACAGCGGTAAGTTCAAAGAAACTACTTTTCAGAAAGGACCCAAAGTGTGAATAGCTATTATATTCAAACATTGAGTGTCTGTGAGGCTCTTTGACTACATCGAATCGTATTTTGGAACCAAAAACTGGGAACTATATTGATTTTTATTCCAATATATAATCCAAGAGTTTCTATGTTATGATAGTGCTGGAGGTGAGTAGCTTTGATGGAAGAGCATATACCGCAATATTTTATCAATCAAGTTGTTGATGAGTTAGGCCTTAGATGTGAAGAGCTCTATAATAAACTTAATGAAGGAAACATCAGGGATTTCCTGCATGACATCATTTCTTCTGAGCTCACACCTGCCAACATACATGAGGTAAGAAGGAATACATTTAAAGAACTTCAAAAAACAAAGAAACGATGGCTCAAGTCTCTTCAAGAGCTTTCAAATATATCTAAAGTAAAAAACAAGCGTGTTGAAGTCGTCAAGGAACTTGACCTTGCCAATGAACTCATTGAGATGTATGGCATGGAGCAATTCATAAAAATTTATGAAGTTAATACGCTAGAGGAGTTAAATGCAAAACGAGTCCAAGAAGTCAAAACATGGGCAAATGACAAAACGTCAAGACTCATTGATTACCTATATATTAAAGACAAGACGCCTTTACAAATAAAAAAGGCAATTAAATCAGATACGATTGTAATCATCGCAGACATACTTATAAAAAATTTCGACGGGAACATCAACAAAATTATCATTGATCAACCTCTGGTATATACGGATCATGCCGCTGTAAATCCAGGATGGTCACGTATGAAATTAACCAAGAAAAGTGTAATCATAGATAACAAGTTACATTATATCAGTGAATATCAACCTGATGAGAATTATTCATTACTGACACTTGTGAATCAAGAAATCATTAATGAAGACCAAATTTTACGTGCCATCGATGAAACAGATTCAAAATTGTTTAGAGCTGTACTCTCTATGCGAGATCGTAAACTATTTTTCGAAGAGCGCAAAATATACGTAACGATCGGGGATTTAGTGAGAAGAACTCATGGTTCTGATAATAAAAGTAACTATCTTTCCGTAAAGAGCCGTTTGACTAAACTCGCTAACGTTAAATTTAATGTTATCTCGGATAATGAAACACTCGTATTTGGTATTTTCGATCGATTGCATATTACTGAATTCGGTGACGGGGAAATGGCAGAGATCACTATCGCAGAGGATATTCACCAAAATTACATGATGGGCCAGGTCGTTCGTGCGTACAGTGATAAGTTAATTCATTTCGAAAATCGGATGTCGGAGCATTTAATCTTCCCTTTGCAGAAGGAAAGATTTCTTTGTTACTTACGCCAGCAAGGATATACTGCTGAATTCGATTACACATACTTTATCCACAAAATACAATTTCGCAGTAAAAGGAAAGATATCAATCTCTCATTTATTGAAGAGTGTTTAAATGACTTTGTTAACCATGGAGTCACCGTTGAGTCATATGTACGAAAGAAAGATGTTTTTCACATTACTTTTCTCCCGGTCAAACCTTACGAAGCTGAGGATTTGCTAGGGAATCAACAAATCAATCATTTTATGAATGAGCCAGAGCAACTGACCTTACCCTTCTAATATTCACTCAATAGAGTTAGATAACTAACTCTATTTTTATTTCCCCCAAATCTCCGCTCAAAACTTGGGGGAATTTTTTAAAATGGTACAAAAATTACTCCAAATCTCCGCTCGATCCTAAAAAAATCCCCATATCTCCGCTGGAAAAAGGTTTCTTACCTAAATCTCCGCTCAATATAAGCGAAGTTCGCATTTCTATCTTTATTTTAAAGACAGTTGGGGGAAAAAAACTAGTTTTTGAAGTGTAAAACAGTGAATAATTCCCCAAATCTCCGCTTAACTTGGATAATTCAATATATAAATCGCTAATGGTGTTAAATAGTTAGATAAACTTCTCCAAATTTCCGCTGTATAGATGAGAAAATAATTTTTTTTATCTATTATTCCCAAAAAACACTGTTTGAGTAGGGGTTCAGAAATAATTCTCCAAATCTCCGCTCTATTGATAGACCTTATACTTCAAGGGATATTCCATAAATCCCCCAAATCTCCGCTCAACTTACCTCTATTTACCATCAATTTTTTCGGTGCTATAATTGCTTAAAGCTTAGAAGATCTATTAATACATAAACGAATTGCTCGAAATTAACTGTCGAAATAAAAATCAGCATAAAAAAAGAACCCAACCACAAAGTTCTACTAAATGGCTAAGTTTGGCGACCTGGCATTTAGATAGAATTCGAGAAATCGGGTCTTGGTCTTGCTTCTTAAATGGATATGCCTCAATTATAGCATGTCTTTTTCAGAAAAAAAAGCCAAAACCTCTTATTTCCCATACCATTTTTCGGTTGGATTTAAGGAGCGGCACACTATGAAACACCATCCTGATCTATTTGATGCACGGACACTCCACAATGATACTCGTTTGTTATTCAAACTTAAATTGCTGCTCGGTACAATTTGTGCATATGGTGGGGAAGTTCCGCTTCCCATAACAGCACTTGCAAAACGTATGGGCACCTCCACATACCGTATCCGAATCCTTCTTAATAAGTTAGAGTTTGAGGGCATTGTTCACTACAATGATTCTGGAAACCTGTTCTTTAATCGATACGTCTTTGTTCGAGATCAAGCAGAGCCTTCCCAAGAAAACCTCTATGCGAAGAACTTTGCATTTTTCAATTGCGATGAGTTCCTATCTGAAGATCGCAATGTTCAACGGTTTGTTCTCCATTATGTCGGTAAAGAATTGATCTACATCCCCGGAAACTTTCGCTGGGGTTATATTAATGATCTTTATGGTCCAACTGGGCTTCTTAATATTCGAACGCCTAAGGAAGCGAAAAACATTCTTATCCAAGCTTCCAAGTATCTGAAAATTAAAATACATACAGAAAACTATCAAGTACTCCATGTTCATCAAAAATGGATCGATATGGGGGAAGTCTATTCTGAGGGTGCTGAGCTGTGGGTCTTTAAACAGCTTAAAAAGCATCGTTTTTGTTGTGACTTTCTATCACGCAAAGCAGTGTGGCAGATCGCAAAAGTTATGGAAGACTACTATGCTAAATTTGGCTATGAATATGCCACTGAGATCTTTGACACAGCTCTGTTTAATATTCAGCTAAATAAGATGCGCTCTCAAACCTTCTTCAATATGATATACCGAGAAGACTCTGAGTATATTGTTAATGATGATAAGAATGAATTAGATGAGATCAGTGCCTACTTTCGGTCTGTGATGGAATCAGCCGAGCTGAAGTATGCAGTACAGCTATCCATGGACCTTGAAGTAGTACACCAGAAGAAACACATGGCAGAAACTCAGCTTTTTGTTAATGATGCACTCTCAGAGTTGAATCAAGATCTGATTGTCACAGCAGAGGAACAACAACGCGAGATTTGGGATAAGCTTCGTCTGCTACATAACTGCTGGCTTAGTCGCTTTAGACAAAACCCTGAATGGTTCGCTCAACGTTATTATCAGATAAAAACCTTACCCGCACCTATTCTAGAGATAAAACTTGAGATCGAAAAATTCATCTCAAAACAAAAAAATAATGTAGTTTAATTGGTCTAATTTGAAACCAAAGTTAGGCTTCTTTAAGTTGTTTTGAATCCTAATTCATCTAAATTTTAATGCAGTGACTTCTACAAATCGTAGAGTGACTGCTATTTGTCATGAGATAAAATGAATAATACTTACAATCATTAAGGAGTTTTCTTTCGAGAGAGTAATCAATCCTAAATATTTCATCTAATTAAATACTAACTGTATAAAATACCTGTGGATAACGTGTTTATCATCTTTGATAAAGTGATACTCGTTGTTGATTATGAATTCTTCAAATGGTATATCGTTTATTAGAGTAGGGATTACTTTAGGCTAAACGTTGATAAGTTTTGTTGGTTCGTGGACATAGCTTACAGCAGAGTGTATTCAGCTTTTAGTCTATTCTTTCGAAAATGAAGCTTATGTTAGAAGCCTTATATATC
Organism: Paenibacillus sp. 37; assembly: GCF_008386395.1. Taxonomy (NCBI): domain Bacteria; kingdom Bacillati; phylum Bacillota; class Bacilli; order Caryophanales; family Paenibacillaceae; genus Paenibacillus; species Paenibacillus sp. 37. The sequence goes on from NZ_CP043762.1 coordinate 288,332, forward strand.
AAGGGTTTCATTCGTTTTTTTTGGCCTATAAAAAGGTATTAACTAAAGGTTTTAATCTATGGTGTTAAATAAATGCATTAAGATAAGGTATTAATTGATGGTGTTTTGAAATGGTTTTAATATGTTTTAAAATAACTCCATCACCTAAAAGATATGAAACTAACTTCCAGATCAGAACATAAACTTAAAACATCAATATCTTGACCCCTAAATACAAGTAACATATATGTAGCTTTCAATTTAAATTCAGGCAAGCTAGTAAGCCCCTCATTGAGAAAGGCACTTATATACCTATCTTGCTCAGACAAGGAGCAGGAAATACACTGGAGAGCTTTTTATCGATACTTCCAGTTATTCATTTGTTAATTGATCCTTATATTATCCAAACGGCTATGATATACTTACGGTAATCAAATATTAAATAAGTGGAAGCACCGCTACGTCGATTGAAGACGTCTAGCGGTGCTTTTTTGTGTGAACTGTACTTTATGCGGGCGCAACTCAACGATTAGATGAAGGAGCAAGAGTTTGAGGTGGTTAGGTTTCTAACCCAACAAATTATCCAGCTAAACAAATGAACCAGAGGTGAATGTTATGAACGTACAGAAAATTAAACCAATCACAACAATTGCAGCAGACCTTAAACTTAAAAGGCTATCAAAAAGGTACTCTCAGCAACAGTTAGCCTTAAAAATGGGCGTAGATAAAACCACAATTTCAGCCTGGGAACGAGATGTGCGATTTCCAAAAGAAGAGCATTTACTTCAGATATCGGAGTGTCTAGGTTTGCCACTCATGGATCTTCTTAGAATCTCTAAGAATAGAAAGTCCGTAGGTTGAAGATCATGAGACCAGTAGGGATACGTCTCAAAAGTGCAATTCTCATTGATGAAAGCAATGCTATTTATCAGTTACTTGAATTAGGTATCAAAGGCATACGTTCGTGGCGAAAATTCTATGAAGTAGTTGAAGAATATTTGAAAGCTAACTACGGTTTGAAGATGTCAACGGATTTTAATTTCTATGGAGCTTTACCACCTAAGCATGCGGATGAGATTAGATATAATAAAAGGCATAAGTTCTTGCAAGCGCTAGAACATGATGGGATTAATGTGTATCGCGGTACATGTGATATCCAGAAGGATATCTATATTGAAAAAGGGGTTGATGTATTGATCTGTTTGGATCTTTATCAATTCTCTGTATATAAGTACGATTATGTTGTTGTTTTTTCTGGAGATGCAGATTTCGTACCTGCTATTAAACGAGCGAAGAAAAATGGAACACTAGTACTTGCCATATTAGGCCATAATAAAGCAGCATTTCATCTTAGAAATATGGTAGATGTAACAATTGATCTGGAATCTATTATAGAAAAATTAGATCAGACAACACTGATTCAAAAATTGAGTTAATTGAATCTTCGGAGACGATCTCATCGATTTATTGGATAATAAGTATTTGTGATGATATAGAATCATACCATGAGAGATACGCTGTGCACGGTTATTATACAACTGATATATGCTTGATCAGCTTACATTATTTTGTATATAATAAGCGTAATCAAATATATGAAGCGACGAAGAACGCGCAAACTCCTAGGAGTTGTGCGTTCTTTTTTTTGCTTAGGAGGAAAAAAGATGTTCAAAAAACTAATGATTAGTTCTATCGTTGCGATAACTTCGTTATCCTCACCATTACAAATGAGCGCCGCAGCTGTGGAGAAGGAAATATCAGTGTATGTAGATGGAGAAAAACTACATTTTGATGTTTATCCAAAAATGATAAATGGAAATACATTAGTTCCCATGAGGACGATATTTGAGAGGTTAGGTGCAGCTATTGAATGGAACAAAGATAATCACTCCATTGAAGCTACAAAGGGAGAACGAAGCGTATATCTGGTCATTGGGAAGAAAGAGGCCACAGTGAATGGGGAATCATTAAAACTGCGTCAAGCCCCCGTCATGATTGATAATGTTACCTATGTGCCCCTTCGTTTTATTAGTGAGAGTATGGGTACCACGGTCGGGTGGTTGAGTAAAAATCAAACCGTGACCATCAACTCTACTCCACTGGAAAAGATTAAGGTCACACGTGTAAAAGATGGTGATACTTTTGTCGGGCAATATACAGATGGGACAAGTGCCGGCAAGCAAGCTGTGTTTCGTTTAATTGGTGTTGATACCCCAGAGGTCCTAAATGGGCCTATCCAATTTTATGGCCCAGAAGCTTCAAAATACACTAAAGATCAACTGATAGGTAAAACAGTTTATGTATCTCGGGACCAGACAGATGATCCCTATGGTAGAGTACTTGCTTATGTATACCTAGAAGAGGGCATATTCTTCAATGCAGCTCTCGTCTCCAACGGATTTGCTCGGTCTATGGCGATTGCACCTAATACACGCTGGGAAGGTCTATTTGAACAACTAGAATCTAAGGCTAAAGAAGAACATAAAGGGATGTGGGTTCAAACTGAAGCTTCTAATTTATCCATTGATCCCTTGAAAAATTACGTTAAAAGCAAGAGCAAAGAATTAGGGATTCTCCAAGGAGAGTTTCATCCAGAGCAGCTAATCACCAAAGAGCAACTGTTAAAGAGCCTCCTGATTGTTCTCTTCCCTGAAATTAAAGCCGTGCTTCTGGCAAAGTCATTCTATGAATTAAGTCAGGATGAGCAGTTTAAAGAGATTCTCCAATATTCAATACATGTAGGATTAGTATTAAAGGATGAAGTAGTCAATCCGGATGAGCCAGTAACAACTGTAGATGCAGCATCCATACTAAAACGTGTAATGCATGTAGACAGTATGGAGCAGGGTAAAACACTAAGTGATTTTGGCATTTACGCGCTTCGTTCCAATCCAAATGAAAAGCTCACATATATGGATGCTATACTACTGATGGAAAAAACGAATAATGCATACCAACCTATCAAAGATTATCTATTCCATCTAAAAGAAGCTGCAAAGGAATCGGAAGTGATTGACCAATTGTCCTCAACTCTATCAAATAGAGCAATGGCTGAGAAGATCTCATCTTTTGCAAATCGAATGTCTCTACGCAATTTTTCGGATGTGGATGGGTTAACAAATCTGAAAACAGATGCTACAGATGTTCTTAAAGAGATAACCAAAGATATCAAAAGTAACTGGAAGGATATATTGAACCTTGCCAAAATAAAAAATGCTATTGAAAATGCTAACGATAGTTTGGATAAAGCCGATATGGCTCTGCGAAAAGCACTTGATGTGAATTGATTGAACTCTACTGTAATTGTCCAGTGTGCTTTAGTTAATATGGCTTATAATAGGATGTAATTATTTGAAAAAAGAATCATGTACCCTGCTGACAACATAGAAATTTAACCAGATACCAAATCATTAGTGCATAAATGGCGACCTCTTTCACTAAGAATAAACAGAGAATGATTGAGCAACAAGAGAGGTTGTTGTATAATGAGAACAATTAAATATGCTAACGCGAAGCACGCGAACGTCCTTAGGGATAGTTCGCGTTTTTTTATTTCTTTAACAATATGGGAGGTGAACTATGAGAAAGCACAACAAAGTATTATTGCTTTTATCTGTGATACTGCTTTTGTTCGTCTTTAATCTTCAATTTGTAATACCTGCTTTTTATGTCGTATGTGGGTTTGTCCTTTATGTCATCCTCTTCTGCTGGGCCAAAGCAAAAGGCCTAGATGCTCAGCATGATGCTTGGGATCCGATCTTAAATACGCCAAAGGGAATGTTGTATTTTATTTTAAGTGGAAGCATTCTATGGGCACCCGTTTTTATTCCATTTGTAATAGCACAGAGACAGAAATGGAGATCAAGCAAAGAAGGCAAAAACGAATGGTTATATATGTGGGTTCAATATTTCAAAAACCCAACGAAATTACATCGTGACTGGTTTGATAATTTCTATCAATAAAAAGGATGTGCAAGACTTATGAGTATTTTTGATTTTTTTGTTGGTATTCAAGGGAGCTTCATTGCATCACTTCTGCTTTTTCCAATATTAATATTGTCTTGGGTTTTATCGAGGCAATTACTTGAAAAGCGGAAAAGAAAATCATATATGTTCTTATCTAAAATCACGCTAGGTTATCTTGCGTTCAATGGGATAATACTGATCTTCAGTTTAGTTGCCACCACTGTAGGAATAGAATCACATGCAATCTCTTCTTTCTTTAACATCATAGTAAAAAGTACGTTCATTATATTTCTTTATGGCTTCTACCGGATACATAACAAAGAAAACTTTAAACTTCAACTCATTTTTATAGTTCCAACCATTGTCGTGATTCTCACGGGTTTGTTTGCTCCTATACTCGGACATATCATAGCCATTTTATCGATCGTAACGATGATGATTTTATATGGGGATAAGTTAGGAAGAGGTAAATCCATTTATATGGCTTCTGGATTATTTCTAGCTTCTCTACTGCTCTCCATAGCTATAAGTATCGTGCCTTCGTTGCATGGATCTTTTTACATGCTCAATATTATTTTTGAAGTCAGTTCGTTCACTTTTTTATTGGTAAACCTGATTGAGCATTCATTGATCATCATGCAAAGCTCGTACGTTTCCGCAATTACAGATTCACTCACTGGGCTATTTAATAGAAGGTATTTTACTAAGTATATCAATGGCTGTGTGGATCGGAGTATTCCAGTGAATGTTATATTCTGTGATATCGATAACTTTAAAAGATTGAATGATACCAAAGGACATAAAGTAGGGGATGAAGTACTTAAGCAAGTGGCTACTATTTTTAAGGAAGAGGTTCAGGGCATAGGTGTGGCTGGACGATATGGTGGAGAGGAGATGGTTTTACTTATTCAAAGTCTCGACGTTGATATGGAAGAGATCACGGAACGAATGAGATCCCGTATCGAAAAGGAAACAATCACTACAGCTAGCATCGGCTATCGAATGTATGACCCAAGTGTACCAGCCGACCTTTTAATCAAACAGGCAGATGAAGCTATGTATGAGGCAAAAGCAGCAGGCAAGAATCGGGTAATGTCCTATAGATTAAAAGCAGCAAATATATTGGACGTAGCTGCCAACGAATAGGGCAATAGAGTTTATATTAAACCCTTCATAAATAAGATCTAATAAGAGATTTCCCTTGAATTTTTTTAAACTCTTGGGCAATCTCTTTTCGTTTTAACTCAAAAGTTTAATTGTAATACATGGGGGTTAGTAGATTTGAATTCATTGAAATAGCTTGTAAAGAGTTTTCAATATCGAGCAAATTTCTATCTATTCATTTAGGAAAGCACATGTTTCAATTTTATGGAACAACCTGGTATGATAATAATCATAACAACGTGACTGAGGTGATTCATGTGTCAGAGCTTATTGAAAATCGATTAGAAACAGAAAACACTAACGAAAGAACAGGTGAGCTACACATTAGAGAGGCGATACAATACATACTCGATCATTACCAGGAAGCAAGATTGTCATTGTTTGAGAACCATAAGATGGGTGACCACGTACGCAGTATATTTAAAGATATCATTATTAATGAAGCAAATTTAAATCAAGACCATCTCTATATCAAGGGCTCCGTTGGAAACGGACGATGGGCCGAAATACCGTGGATTTCAATTTTTAATAGAGATATTACCACAACAGCTACAAAAGGTTATTACATTGTTTATTTGTTTAAAGCAGATATGAGCGGTGTGTATATTTCCTTAAACCAAGGCTGGACATATTTTAAGGAAAAGTATCAGACCAAACTGGGACGGAAAAAAATCCGGACGACTGCAAATATAATTCAAAAGAAGTTGAACTTTACTCCAGATCATATGACTGCAGAAGCCATTACGTTAAGAGGACAAGGATGGCTAGCAGAGGGCTATGAAAAGGGTCATATTTTTGGACGTTTTTATAGTGCCAACAACTTACCTAGTTCAAAGGAACTTATTAGCGACCTTAAAGAATTACTGATTACATATAAAGAGATCGCATATATGATCGGTGAAAGAACGCTAGACCAATTTAATGATTACCTATTGTTAAGTGATGATGGCCAATTTTTAGAAGAAGAGCAGCAACAAGAAGAAGACTTTCAAAATAGAGTGCAATCGATACTTGATGAAAAGGTAAAGAAAGCCGAAAAGAATAGTATGGAGGATATAGAGACGGAGGATACTCCACTTCCAAAACCAGAACCTGTTATTGATCAGACCCAAAAAGAACGCTGGCCAAGAGATGCTCAAGTTGCCGCTAAGGCGCTTCGTTTATCTAAATTCAAGTGTGCCTTCGATGAAACACATGTTTCGTTTACTTCGAAAGTTACAGGAGAAAGATATCTGGAAGTTCATCATCTTGTACCCATGAAATATCAAAGGAATTTTAATGTTAGTTTGGATCGAGCATCCCAACTTCTAGCATTATGTCCAACGTGTCATCGTCAGATCCATCATGGAACAGACGAAGATAAAGAGAACATATTAAGAAAACTATTTGACGATCGACATGAGAAATTAAAGGCTATTGGTATTGAGATAAATTTAGATGAACTATGTCAGATGTATGGTATCGAGAAGTAGGCAAAGAAGAGAGATATATACTACTGATTATAGAAGCACCGAGTTGAATGTCTTGAATATAATAATGAAAGTGACGTGTTAGTTATGATACTCGCAGGGAAACTGTATTCATTTGAAATGCTTAAGAAAACACGAAAGGAATTTGAACATTTTGATGTTAAAGACTTTGATATAGACACAGTTCCAGTTGTGTATATCCAAAGAGACAAGAAAAATCTCTATGTAGGAAAATCTACAGACATATATGGTCGTTTTTCTACACATTTAAAAGATATTAGTAAAACATTTACTGACATTACGATTATCAAAAGTGCTCTATTTAATGAGAGCTCCATCAAACACATTGAAACACTCTTGATTGATTACTTGCTAGCAGATGCCCAGTTCAACTTACTGAATAAGATTAAAGGCCAGAATATTCACTCTTATAATGGAATTGAAAATGTAAACGATATGTTCGTAACCATATGGAAAAAACTAATTCATGAAGGGATTGCTAGTGAACCATTAAAAGAGATACATAATAAGTTTATCTATAAATACTCACCTTTTAAGGAGCTCACTGCCAATCAAATTGATATTAGCCGTGACATCTTAGATACAGTGCTAAGTACATCTAAAAGTAGACATCTGATTGCTGGAGATCCAGGTACAGGTAAAACAGTAGTTTTAACGAATCTTCTATATACACTCGTATATGATCAAACAACAGGTAAGGACCGTGAAGGATTAGAACGGGAAGACATCGCACTCGTCATTCCACAAAACCACTCATTAGGCTTATATAAAGATTTAATTCGTAAAGTTGGTTTACATGGAATTACAGTGTTATCTCCTTCACACTTTATTAAGAAGGCTAAAGGTAGGGATACAAAATATAAGTATGTTTTTGTGGATGAAGCACATCGGCTAAAACAGTATTTTGGGAAGCAAGCGAGAGATTTAAAACATCTAATCACTTCGGATGGGTTTACAACCGAATTAGATCTGATATCAAACTACGCTCATCATCTAACCGTTGTATATGATCAGTATCAAACTATTCGTCCAGCTGATATAGACTCCGACCATTTTAAAGAAAAGACAACAGATTATCGTAGACATGTACTACGTAAACAGTTCAGGTTGAAGTCAGGGGATCAATATTTAGCATGGTTGAGAAAATATCTGCAAATGGCTTCAGATGTCCCTGTTTATGAAAAAGGATTACTAAAAGGTTATGACTTTAGAGTGATGGATTCCATTTCGGAATTACACAAGGGGATAAAGAAACTAAATAAGACCCATAAACTATGTCGAGTGATTGCGGGCTATTCTTGGGAATGGGCAACACAAAAGGATAATAATTTATATGATATAAGTGATCCTATCACAGGTGACACATTTAACTGGAACTCTAGAACAATAGGTTGGATTAATCAAGAAAATAGTGTTGAAGAAATAGGCTGTATTCACACAACTCAAGGTGCAGATCTAAATTATGTAGGCGTGATCTTTGGAGAGGAAATTGATTGTAATTATACGGGTGAAGAAGATGGAAGCTATGATTTTGAAAAAGTAAGAATTATAGTCTATCCAGAAAATCTATTATGTCTTACTGTCACGTGGCATAAATGGTTGTTACGTATATGCAACAAATCCCAATATGCAAAAGTATTTAAAGGAACTTCTAAAAATCAGTCAGTAGTTGATAGAATGGAGTCTTCATAAGGAACGTGAGTTCCTAGAAGATTTTCATTGAGAAAGTAGCTTCAGATTATGAATCATTTGAGTACAGAAAAAATCCAGAGATAATGTTTATTATTTGTCTAGGAACTTTACGAAGTAAAGTTGTTTACTGCAGTGTGTAGTGAATAATACAAAGTAAGGCCTAGACAAAAGAGCTAAGGTAACCCTTTTTATAGGGTTGTCTTTTCTGAATACCTAGAATAAAATACAAATATATATAAGCACACAATTAATGAGTCTATCATGAGACACTGAGGTAAATATATTTGTATTACATATAAGAAAGATTCATATAGTTCTAGGAAAACTGTAATAATAACAATGATTTCTCAATTATAAAATCATGAACAGAAAGGAATTTTTTCATGAAAGAACCCGAACGTTATTTAAATAAAGGTCCTAATGTGTTTAAAGTCGTAGGCTTATCATTTAGACCAGAAAAACGCGAGACTGCAACAGAGAATAAACTATCTATTGGATTTAAAATTGGGGATTGGAATGAACCTATTAATTTTATTCCTTACTTTCAAACGGTAGATAGAACCCAATTACATTAAAAGACGCTCTTCAAAGGCTTCCTTATAGGAAGTCTTTTCTTCTATATCAAGAAACAGTGCTTAGTAAATGAGATACAGCAGTTGATTACTTAGATATTCCAATGGGGTAAAACGATAATAAAATATACTAGCCCATATAAAAATGGAATTGCGTGTGTACGGTGATTTAGTGAAGAGTAACGCCGTACTGGGGCGGCCAATGAATAACAAGTTAAAAGTTTTCGAAACAAGTGCTCCTCGGAATAGAGCAAGTGAAGATACTTCAGTGTGAAGAGCAATCAGAACATCTTCACTATCAGAGTCATGCCTGAACGGTTGGCTATCATTGCTTATGCACTCTCATGGTCTGGTATTTCTTAAGGTGGAAGTACACCACATATTCTGTTCCGGATCCTTCCTACGGCGAAGTTGTGTTTACTGAGAACGCTCAAGTAGTACGAACGAAACACAAGACACCATTAATCGGATTATTCGAGTAGTTCAACTTACCTCGCTCAATGTAGACCATCTCGTTTATTAGCGTGTGAGGAAGACGAATACGTCGCGTTCTGCTCCAATAAAGATCAAAGCCTTCCGGCTAGGCCAGAGGGCTTTGTAGATACGTTCGTCTAAATGAAGATTTTCATACTACATAAAGATCCATATGGCCAAGTACACTTCTTTTTCTCGCAGTCACTTTAACATCATTCTAGTAAAAAGGAAAGCCAACAGAAGAATACCACTCAATATGTAAATTGGGATTAAAGCAGATCTTAACGCTGTTTTAGCTAAATGTGGTTTCGTATCTTTCCAAAGAAAATACATTAGAATGCCCAAAGGAAAGATAAGAAAAGAAATGATTTGCACTCTATCATTACGTTTCCTTTTTTTCTTATAAGCTTTGGAACAGGGTTTGCATCTTTGTTGCAACGGTCTGTAAGGATCTATCTTGTATATTCCTTCACAATCTATACATCTTGCATCTGTAACCCATACCCGAACACGTCCCATAATATTCGCCTCCTTTTACATGAATTCAGGACGAAGATCGGCATATACCTAGACAATTTTATCCAAGGAGAGTTTTTTTCGCAACTTTATTTTTAAACTGCATGAGAAGCAAGTTCGTTATTATCACATCAGGTAAAAGCATTGGCTGAAGAAGTTCTGCAGCTGTTCCCAAATAAAGTACTTCAACGGGTGAAAGATAACGAGCTCTGCCATGAATGCTCAATGTGCAGGAAATGCTCGCGTATCCAAAAGAAATATGTAGAAAATGCTGCAGAAGCAATAAGCTGATTACTTGTACTAATCCAATATCTGAGATAGTGTTTCTTGCGGTTACTATTGGAAGGCCCGATCTATCACTATGTTGATCCATATCGTGTAGAGAATACCTCGGCATTACACTTACGAAATATAGAGAAGTAAATTGCTAAACCCATGATGACGATAATGAATAAAGACGGGTGTTCTCCCAAATCAAGAGCGCTGAATTAAAAGGAGAAAGTTTATGAAAAAACAGTTTATTAAATTCGCAGGAATCGCACTGGCAGCAGCACTTATCGTAGGTACGATGAGCATCACGACACCTAATGCGCAAGCTGCTACAACTCCATTTTCCGACGTACAATCGACCCATTGGGGCGCCAGTGCCATAACCAATGGCGTTTCCAAAGGCTATGTCGATGGATACACGAACGGTACTTTTAAGCCAGACGCTAGCGTCACACGCGCAGAGTTCGTGAAGATGGTCGTTTCGGCTATGGAACTTGAAACTACGCCATCCAGCGGTAAATGGTACACCGAGTACGTTGACGCCGCAAGCCAAGCAGGCCTTTACGCATCTACCGATTTCAACAATAGCGAAGCGGCTTGGGCGAAAGTCATATCACGTGAAGAAATGGCTCGTGTTGCAGCTCGTGCGATCGGGGAAACAACAAAGGAAGATGACAAATGGATGTATCTCGCTACGAAAGCCGGTCTCATTAAAGGCGTCGGTATAGGGCAGATCGCTCCGAAAGGACTGACCACGCGTGCGCAGGCAATCGTTGTCATCGAACGTATTCTTTCCAAAAATACCGGCGCTTCTCTTGACGTCGATAGGTATGCGGTCGGTAGTGCTGAAATCGCTTGGCACGGTACAAACATCTTCACCGTGATGCCGGAAATGTGGGTAACAACGGAATCCGATCTGAGACAAGCTAGAAAAGATTCGGTGGAGGAAATGTGGAACGAGGAACGGATGACGATCACGTCAAAAGACGGGCTCTATCAAGGCAAGCTTGACGCACTTATCGCCATCGACCTTGCAGATCCCAACGACCCTAACCTTGGATTGATAAAGCCGATCAATACGCTCAAATGGTTCAATAATGATCCATCAAACAAAAACCTAATGGTAAAAGACCAGAAAAACAGTTTTTACGTCCTCTATTTCAAAGGTGGAACGGTATTTAACAAAGATCCTAAAAGATATAATACTTATGATTATCTGAAGTTTCGGGTCGATGGCTTTAATAGTCCTGATCTAGATGCCTTTTTTGATAAAGGAGTGCTAAATAAAGTAGCTAGTCTTTATCGAGATAATTTTAATGACATTCCTGCCGTTATAATCCCCAAAACGGGAACAGTGCAAAATAACTGGGATTTGGCAATTGGAATTCAAACACCGGCAGGTGGATGGTGGTTCAGCGAAAGTATTCTACTCCGTCTCGAAGGTACCCAATAAAGAAAAAGCGAGATTAAAAAAAAGAGGGTATTCATGAAGAACAATTCAGATTAGCAATGTATCACTCTTTATCACGGTACGACATTGAAAAGA